>DASRXO010000815.1:0-13010 GCA_035654095.1 Telluria sp. | reverse complement strand
CGTCGCCTGCCTGCTCGAGAAAATGCTGCCGCTGGCCTACGAAGTGTCGGTATTGACGGCGCGCGGCGCGGACGGCGACTCGGTGGTCTATCCGATCGCCGAAAACGTGCACCGCGACGGCATCCTGTTGACCACCACCGTGCCGGGACCGAATGTCGACGCCGCCTGCGCGCGCAAGGCGCAGGACGCCGCGCGCACCCTGATCGATCGCCTCGGCTATGTCGGCGTGCTGTGCATCGAGTTTTTCGTGCTGGCCGACGGCAGCCTGGTGGTCAACGAAATGGCGCCGCGCCCGCACAACAGCGGCCACTACACGATGGATGCCTGCGTCACCAGCCAGTTCGCGCAGCAGGTGCGGGCGATGGCGCGCCTGCCGCTGGGCGAGGTGCGCCAGCATTCGCCGGCGGTGATGCTCAACATCCTGGGCGACCTGTGGTTCGACGGCGCCGATGATACCGCGCGCGAACCGGCGTGGGACCGCCTGCTGGCGTTGCCGGGCGCCTGCCTGCACCTGTACGGCAAGCAGGAAGCGCGGCGCGGCCGCAAGATGGGGCACGCGACCTTCCTCGCGCCCACCCTGGCCGAAGCGCAGGCGCGGTTGCGCGCCGCCTGCGCCATCCTGCACATCGCCTTGTGAGCATGCGCGCGCCGGCGATCGATGCCGCCCTGGTCGACGCGGCCGCGCGCGCGCTGGAGCAGGGCGCGCTGGTCGCCTTCCCGACCGAGACCGTGTACGGGCTGGGCGCCGACGCCGAGAACCCGGCCGCGGTGGCGGCCATCTACGCGGCCAAGGGCAGGCCGCAAGACCACCCGGTCATCGTCCACCTCGCGCCCGATGCCGACCTCGCGTACTGGGCCGCCGAGATCCCGCCCGAAGCGCGCCAGCTGGCCGCCGCGTTCTGGCCCGGTCCGCTGACCCTGATCCTCAAGCGCGCGGCCCACATTCCCGACGCGGTCTCCGGCGGCCAGGACACGGTCGGCCTGCGCTGTCCTTCGCACCCGGTCGCGATCGCCTTGCTGCAAGCCTTCAAAGGCGGCAAGGGCGGTCTCGCCGCGCCTTCGGCCAACAAATTCGGCAACGTCAGCCCGACCACCGCCCAGCACGTGCGCGACGAGTTCGGCGCCGACGGCACGCTGGCCGCGGTGCTCGATGGCGGCCAGAGCCAGGTCGGGATCGAATCGACCATCGTCGACTTGTCGCGCCTCGCCACCCACGGCCCGGTGCTGCTGCGGCCCGGCCGGATCGACGCCGAAGCGATCGCCGCCGTGATCGACCGCTTGCCGGCCGCGCCGGGCGAGCGCGCCGACCCCAGCGCGCCGCGCGCCTCCGGCACCCTCGAATCGCATTACGCGCCGCACACCCCGGTCGCGATGCAGGACCGCGCGACGCTGAAAACCACACTCGCGCAGCTCGCGCTTGCCGGCCGCAAGGTCGCCCTGATACATTATTCCGAACTGCCCGGCGCGCATGCCGCGGCGCGCCTGCCGGCCACGCCGGACGGTTTCGCCCACGCCCTGTATGCCGCGCTGCGCGCGATGGACCACAGCGGCGCGGACCTGATCCTGGTCGAAGCGCCGCCCCAGGGCGGCGCCTGGCTGGGCGTCAACGACCGCCTGCGGCGCGCCGCGCACGGCTCGACCGGCATCGTGCACGGCCTGCTGAACCGTGCTCCACCACCTTGAGGTAACACCATGCGTTCCATCCTTCCCGCCCTGCTGTTCCTGTTGCTGGCGGCGTGCGGGGGAGGGGCACGACGCCGGGCGGCAGTCCCGGCGGCGTGAGCGCGCCGCCGCCACCACCGCCCCCCGCGCGCGGCAGCGTGGTGGGCGGCGGCGCCAGCGTGGTGACGGTGCCGGTGGGCGGCGTCAACTTCAGCCGGCTCGATCCGCTCGCGTTCAAGGTCTTGCTCGAGAGCGCGCAGCCCGGCACCACCGCGATCACCGGCGAGCCGCAGTGTACGGTCGCCACCTACAGCGTGAAATACAACACCGTGGGCGGCGCCGGCGAGGCCACCGATGCCAGCGCCGCGATCATCGTGCCGTCCGGCGCCGGGCCGTCGTGCAGCGGCTCGCGCCCGGTGCTGCTGTATGCACACGGCACCAACACCGACAAGACCTACGACATGACCAGGCTGGCCGACAACACCGAGGCGCGGCTGGTGGCGGCGATGTACGCGGCCCAGGGCTTCATCGTGGTCGCGCCCAATTACGCCGGTTACGCCGGCTCGTCGCTGGGCTACTTCCCCTATCTCGATGCGGCCCAGCAATCGGCCGACATGATCGATGCGCTGCGCGCCGCGCGCGCCTCGTTCGCGGCCATCGGCGCGGCCGATTCGGGCAAGCTGCTCGTCACCGGCTACTCGCAGGGCGGCCATGTGGCGCTGGCCACGCTGCGCGCGATGCAGGCGCTGGGCACGGCCGAATTCAAGCCGGCCGCGGCGGCCGGGCTGTCCGGGCCGTACGCGCTGATCCAGTTCGGCGACAGCGTGTTCGGCGGCACGCCGCGCCAGGGCGTGACGGCCTTCCTGCCGCTGCTGATCGCCGGCGGCCAGCACGCCGGCGCCGGCATCTACGGCGCCGCCTCCGAGGTCTACGAAGCGCCGTACGCGGCCGGCATCGAGGCCGGCACCATCAAGAGCCTGCCGGTGGCGCTGTTTGCGCGCGATTCGCTGCCGCAGGCGGCCGGCTTCGGTCAATACTTCGGCGACGACCACCTGATCAAGAGCAGCTACCGCGCGGCCTACCTGGCCGACCTCGCGGCCCATCCCTGCGACCTGAACCCGGCCGCGCCGCTCGACTGCGCGCCGCAGCACGCGCTGCGTCGGCTGTTCCGCAAGAACGACCTGCGTACCTTCGCGCCGGCCGCGCCGCTGATGCTGTGCGGCGGTAACGCCGACCCCACCGTGCCCTACCAGAACACGGCGTCGGCGCTGGCCTACTTCCGCGCCAACGGCGCCGCCGGCGCGCTGACCGAAGTCGACCTCGACACGATTCCCGGCCCGGCCGACCCCTACCGCGCGCGCAAGCTCGACTTCCTGGCGGCCAAGGCGGCGCTGCGGGCCACCCAGAACGGCGGCGGCGCGGCCGACGCGGCGGTCGAAGCCAACTACCACGCCGGGCTGGTCGCCCCGTTTTGCCTGGCCGCGGCGCGCGATTTTTTCCAGGCGGTGCTGGCGCGCTGAAGCCTCCCTGTTCAGGCTGTCAGCTTGCTATAATCGCCAACGTTGCCAGCCCCTCCCGGCCGAGCTACGCCTGTTGCAAAACTGATGTAATGACAAGCTTTTTTCTATACAGGACGAAGGAAGACTGGCATATTAGTTGGGTTGCGAAAAGCACGGGCGTTCGTTTTGGCCACAAATAAAATTTCATCCTAGGAGACACAATGCGTCAAACCAATTTCGCGCTGGCATTGCTGACGGCTGCGGCCCTTGCGGCGTGCGGCGGCAACGGCAGCAAAGGCGGCGATCAAACGCTCAAGACCAAATTCAGTTCCCAAGTCACTTTCGGCGACAGCCTGGCCGACGTCGGCACCTACAAGGTGGGCGCGATCGCCGCGGCGGGCGGCGGTGAATTCACGATCAATGGCGACAACACGGCCAAGAGCCCTGTGTTGACGGGCAAGAACTGGACCGAGCTGATGGCCGCCCAGTTCAGCCTGCCGGTGCCGTGCGCCGCGCAGACCGGCCTGCAGGGCACCGCCTCGCTCGGCTTTTCGGTACCCGTCGTCAACCACACCGGCTGCTACGGCTATGCGCAGGGCGGTTCGCGCGTGACCAATCCGGTCGGCCCGCACAACGCGCTGACTGGCGACCCGCTGGGCTTGATGACGGTGCCGGTGGCGACCCAGGTCGCGAACCACCTGAGCGCGTCGGGCGGCAAATTCAAGGGCGACGAAGTGGTGTTCGTGATGGCCGGCGGTAACGACGTGCTGGCTTTGATGGGCGGGCTCGCCGCCGCGGCGACCGCGGCAGGCCAGGCGGCCGGCGCCGCCGCAGGCGCCGCAGCCGGTGCGCAGACCTTCGCCACCAGCCTGACCACCCAATTGGCCGCGGGCGCGACCAATCCGGCCACCGCCGCCCAGGCCATCGGCCTGGCGCTGGCGACCGAAAACGCCAATCCGGCGCACACCAGCACGTCGCTGGTGACCGCCGCCGTGGGCGCGGCCGCGATCCAGCCGGGGAACTCGGCCGTCGGCTCGCCGGCGGTGTATGGTCCGATGGTGGCCCAGGCCCAGGCCGACGCCACCGCCGCCGGCAACACCGCGGGCGCCACGGCCGGCGCCAAGGCCGGCGCCGACTACCTGACCGCCAACGGTCCGGCCAACGTCCCCGCGATGGCGACCGCCGGCACCGAACTGGCGAACCTGGTGAAGACCCAGATCATCGGCAAGGGCGCCAACTTCGTGGTGGTCAATAACCTGCCGGACGTCTCGATCTCGCCGTCGGCCAAGGCGCAAGCGACCAGCACCCAGGCGCTGATCAAGGCCATGGGCCAGGCCTTCAACGACGCCCTGAAAACCGGGCTGGGGAGCGACGCCAAGATCCTGTATGTCGACCTGTACACCCTGAGCGACGACCAGTCGGTCAATCCCGGACCGTACGGCCTGAGCAACACCACCACCCCGGCCTGCGGCACCAACGCGCTGGCCGGCAGCTCGCTGATCTGCAACGGCAGCAACCTGATCGCCGGCGACGTCAGCCACTACATGTTTGCCGACGACGTGCATCCGACGCCTTTCGAACATAGCCTGATCGCGAAGTATGTCGCGGAACAGATGATCATCAAAGGCTGGCTGTAAGGCCGCCCACATCCAATAAGAATCAGGAGAAAAAATGAAATTACGTTTGAATAGCGTCGTGAACATGCTGGCACTGGCGGCGGCGATGGTGGCCGCGTCGAGTGCTTCGGCCCAATCCGCGGGCCAATGGACTGCCAAGGTCGGCGCCGCCGAAATCACGCCGAAGGTCGACAGCGGCGACGTCTCGGCGCCGGCGCTGCCGGGCACCAAGGCCGACGTCGGCAGCAACACCCAGCCGGTCTTCATCATCGGCTACGGCCTGACCGACAACATCTCGGCCGAGCTGGACTTGGGCCTGCCGTACAAGCACAAGCTGTATGGCGCGGGCGCGATCGCGGGCACGGGCGAGCTGGGCACGGTGGAGGCCTTGCCGCCGACCGCCTTCATCCAGTACCGCTTCTTCGAGCCGAAGGCGATGTTGCGTCCCTACGTGGGCGTCGGCATCACCTATGCCTACTTCCAGAAGGCGACCGGTTCGGGCCAGCTGACCGCGGTGAGCAATATCGGCAGCAGCACGCCGACCACCTTCAAGCTCGACAACAAGGTCGCGGCCACGCTGCAGCTTGGCCTGGTGGTCAACATCAACGAGCGCTGGTTCGTCGACGGGGCCGTCACCAAGAGCTTCCTGAAGACCAAGGTCAATTTCTCGACCGGGCAGACGCAGGACATGACGCTCGACCCGCAATCGGTCAGCCTCGGCGTCGGCTACAAGTTCTAAGCCGACCTCCTCCTAAAAACCCGCCTCGGCGGGTTTTTTTATGGCGTCGACACTGCGAAGAATGTGTTCCAGGTGTATTCGGTCAACCGAGAAACCGGCGAGGTGCTTAACAAGCAGATCAAACGTGCCAAGTTCCTGGAGTATTTTGTCAACAAGCCTGCGTGCCTGATCGGGATGGAAGCGTGCGGAGGGTCGCAGCACTGGGCGCGCGCCTTGCAGGCAATGGGACACGAGGTCAGGATGATGGCGGGCAAGGCGGTCAAAGCTTTCGTCAGCGGCAACAAGAACGACGCCGCCGATGCGCGCGCGATCTGGCTTGCGGTACAACAGCCGGGCGTGCGGGCCGTGGCGGTGAAGAGCGAGACGCAGCAGGCGGTGCTGGCCCTGCACCGGATGCGACAACAGCTGGTGAAGTTTCGCACGATGCAGAGCAACGGTTTGCGCGGCCTGCTTGGCGAGTACGGCGAAGTGATGCCGGTTGGCCGGGCCGCGCTGAACCGTGGCATGAAGGACGCGCTGGCGCGGCTGGCCGAACGTTTGCCGACCCTGTTGATCGACACCCTGCGCGAGCAGTGGGACATGTTGGCCCGGCTCGACCAGCAGATCCTGCAGATCGAGCAGCGGCTGCTGGCATGGATGCGGCAAGACCGGGCCAGCAAAGCGATTGCCGAGATTCCTGGCGTCGGCTTGCTGACGGCGACGGCGGCGGTGGCGACCATGGGCGACGCGAACGCATTCAGGTCGGGGCGCGAGTTTGCCGCCTGGCTCGGCCTGGTGCCGGCGCAGACCGGCACCGGCGGCAAGGTCAGGCTGCTCGGGATCAGCAAGCGTGGTGACACCTACCTGCGCACGCTGCTCACCCATGGTGCAAGGTCAGTCCTGATGCATACCAAGGAGCCGGGGAAATGGTTGCAGGACATCGGCAAACGACGTCCTCCGAACGTGGTCGTGGTGGCGTTGGCCAACAAGATGGCAAGGACGATATGGGCGCTGCTGGCGCACGATCGGAAGTATGACAGAGAGCACGTCCCTTGGGCCCGAAACCCGCCAGGAGAATGAGGTGTAGGTCAGCGGATTTCATCGGGGCCGGCACGGGAAGAACCGCTGCCACAAGGCCGGATATAGAACTGCAGCCTATCCTGTCCGAATCATACAAAAACACCTTGGCAAACGGGAGGCGTCCATATAGTTGCAATCATGAACCTCATCACCGAAACACTGCGTGCGCAATTGCTGGCCAACGGTCAGCAGTCCCTCGACAACGATGACTTCGACCCACCGCCCGTCGTCAAATTGTTCACACTTGACGCGAGTGCGACCTGGCTGCTCACCGAGATCGACCCGGACGACCACGACCATGCCTTCGGGCTCTGCGACCTGGGGCAAGGCTTCCCGGAACTGGGCTATGTAAGTCTGGCCGAGTTGTAATCGGTGAGTGGCCGTCTTGGTCTTCCGATTGAGCGGGATATGCACTTCATTGCCACGAATGCAATCAGTGCCTATGCGCATGAAGCGCGCCGCGCGGAGCGTATCGTGACGTAGCCGTCATACGGGCGCTGCCGCCGGGCAGCGCCATGCCCTCGGTTGAACAGTGTTGAGCTCTGCGTTGGCATAGAGCAGGACCAAACGTAGTGTTCACTTCGCTTGCCCCCAAGCATCGTGGAACATTATTTCCCCGAGTTCGCGGCGTTGATCCCATCGTTCTAATTCCAGCATTGGAGCAAGATAGAATTGCTCCACTTGTCCAACGCACAGGATCGCTATTGGCGCGCTGCCCTCCGGCATGCCGCACAGTTCGCGCAAGCGTGTAGGATCAAACAGGGATACCCAGCCGACACCGATACCTTCGGCGCGCGCCGCCAGCCAGAAGTTCTGGATAGCGCAGGCGGCCGACGCCAGGTCCATTGCCGGCATGGTGCGACGACCGAAAATGAATTCCTCGCGCCGGTCGATCAGGCCCACGACCAACATTTCGGCGCATGAGAGCATGCCCTCAACCTTCAGTTTCATGAATTCATCGGCACGCTCGCCCAAGGCGTGCGCCGTCAAAATGCGCTCCTCATCGACGTGCTGGTGAAGCAGCTGGCGCAACGCCGGATCAGCGATCCGGATGAACCGCCATGGCTGCATCAAGCCGACACTCGGCCCCATATGCGCGGCGCCAATGAAGCGCATCAGTTGATCGGGCGCGATCGCGCCGCCGATGAAATGGCGCATGTCGCGCCGGCTGCGGATAGCCCGGTACACGGCGTCTACTTCAGGTGAAGAAAACGCGTTCGGGTTGGCGACCTCGCGCCGTTGCGGAGACGGCGGGTATGCCCCGAGCGCGCCGAGCACATCGAGCAAAGGCCGGGTTGCGTCGGCGATGCGGTCGAGGCTCGCCTCGCGCAGCCGAGTACTATCGACGGTGGTGTCGGTATGCAGGCCAGCCCAGCGCAACAGCGCGGCGCACGCATCCGGCGCATCGAGCACGCCGTGCAGATAGGTGCCGAGAATCTGGTCGTCCTCCGAGCGCGCGCCTTCGGCATGGCCATCGATGTAGAAGGCGGGTTTGGCCATCGCCGCGCCGGCCGAGCGACCCAGGTGGATTTCGTAGCCGCTTACGCTGGCGTCGGCGAAGGCGCACTGCGCCGTGACACGCACAAGGCGCTTGGTGCGCGTCAGTTCGGTGCGCACATCGAGCAGGCCGAGCGCCGCCGAGTCGCCGGCCGCACCCTCGATCCCATGTGGGTCGCTCACGCTGTGACCGAGCATCTGGAAGCCGCCGCAGATGCCGATCAGCTTGCCCCCGTAGCGCAAATGCCTGGCGATGCTGGCGGGCCAGCCCTGGGTTTGCAACCACTCCAGGTCGCCGCGGGTGTTCTTGCTGCCCGGAATAATCATGAGGTCGGCGTCAGGAATCGGCTGTCCTTGGCCGATGAACTGCAGGTCCACTTCCGGATGTGCGCGCAGCGGGTCGAAGTCGGTGTGGTTGCTCATGTGCGGCAACAGCGGCACGACGACGCGGAACGCGCCACGCTGTGTCTGCGCCGTTTCGACCGCGTCCTCGGCGTCAAGGTAGAGTCCATGCAGATACGGCAACACCGCAAGGACCGGCTTGCCGGTGCGCTGTTCCAGCCATTCCAGACCGGGCTCGAGCAGCGTGATGTCGCCGCGGAAACGGTTGATGACGAAGCCGACTATACGTTGCCGTTCGCTCTCCGACAAGCAGGCCAGTGTGCCGGTGATGTGCGCGAACACGCCGCCGCGATCGATGTCCGCCACCAGGATGACCGGGCAGTCGACCTCTTCGGCGAAGCCCATGTTCGCGATATCGCGGTCGCGCAAATTGATCTCGGCCGGGCTGCCCGCGCCCTCGACGATGATGGCATCGTAGCCCTCGCGCAGGCGGCGGTAGGACTCCAGCACGGCAGCCATCGCCACCGGCTTGTAGGCGTGATAGTCGCGCGCGTTCATGTCGGCCCGGACCTTGCCGTGGATGATGACCTGGGCGCCGGTATCGGACGAGGGCTTGAGCAGCACGGGGTTCATATCGGTGTGCGGCGCCAGCCCGGCCGCCAGCGCCTGCAGCGCCTGGGCGCGGCCGATTTCGCCGCCGTCGTCGGTGACCGCGCTGTTGAGCGCCATGTTCTGCGGCTTGAACGGAACCGCGCGCACGCCATCGCGCACCAGCAGCCGGCACAACGCCGCCACCACCGTGGTCTTGCCGGCGTCGGAGGTGGTGCCCTGCACCATCAGCGTGTGAAATGGGAAGCTCATGGCATCTGCATCGCATGCCAGCGCGCCACCATGGCGCCGATCTGCTGCAGGCCTTCGGTGATGACCGAGGGTCCAGGCGAGAGGATGTCCGGCGATTTGATCTCGAACACCATGTCGTTGCGCAGCGCGGGAATGGCGTCCCATCCGTCGCGCGCCTTGAGCGAGTCGGGCTGGAATTTCTTGCCACACCAGGAGCCGATGATGATATCCGGCGCGCGCCGCACCACCTCGGCCGGATCGGCGATGATGCGCTGTCTGGCGCTTTGATGGACCGACAGCTCGGGAAATGCATCGGTGCCGCCCGCCAGCTCTATCGCTTCGGCAGCCCAGCCGATGCCGCTCATCAGCGGCTCGTTCCATTCTTCGAAATAGATGATGGGGCGGCGCGTCCATTGCGCCGCCCGGGTGCGTGCGGCGTCGATCTGCGCTTGCAGTTCGGCCACCAGCTGCCGGCCTGCGTCCTCGCGCTGCACCAGCGCCGCCAGCACCGTCACCATGTGCAGGATGCCGGTGATGCTACGTTGGTTGAACAGATGGACTTCGACGCCGGCCTGCGCCAGGTCGCGGCAGATGTCGGCCTGCAAATTGCAAAAGCCCAGCGCCAGGTCCGGTTTGACCGCCAGGATGCGTTCGAGTTTGGAGGAGGAAAAACCGCTGATTTTTGGTTTTTCGTCGCGCGCCCGCGCCGGCCGCACGGTGAAGCCCGAAATGCCGGCGATGAACTCCTCGGCGCCCAGTGCGTACAGGGTCTCAACCGATTCGGTGGACAGGCAGGCGATGCGTTGATATAGGCTCATGGCAGGGTTTTCCTGTGTTGACGTGCGATTTCGAGTTTTTCGCACAGGACCCTGGCGCCGGCAACCATGCGCGGCGCAGCACGGTTCAGCAGATTGCCGTCAAGTGTAAACAGATTGTCGCGCCGCACTGCCGTGATGCTGGGGAGCGCCTTCCATATATTGACGCCGCGTTCGGGGTCGCTCCGTTCGCTGCTGCCGAAGATCGCTTCCGGGTTTTCCTGCAGCACGGCTTCGATGCTGACCACTGGCGCGGTGACCTTCATTTGCGCGAAAATATTTTCGCCCCCGCACAGGCGCATGGCATCGCTAACGATATGGGCGCCATTCAGTGTGTACAGCGGCTTGTCCCAAACCTGGTAGAACATGCGCACCGGCGGCCGACCGGCATACTGCGCCGCCAGGGCGCCGAGCTGTTGGCGCAGATCTGCGGCGGCCTGCTGTGCTTCGCGCTGCGTGCCCATCAATTGGCCCAGGCGCAGCAGGCTGTCGGCGATGTCGTCCAGCTTGTGAGGCTCGCTGTGGAACATCGGGATACCCAGCTTGCGCAATTGCTCGAGCTGGCGCTCCGAACTGCCGTGGCGCCAGACCACCAGCAGATCGGGCTTGAGGGCGATCACGCGCTCCAGGTCGACCTGACGGTTGTCGCCAATGTTGGCAATGCGCCTGGCCGCTTCGGGATAGTCGCTATAACTGACCACGCCCACGACGCGGTCGCCGCCGCCGGCGGCGAACAGCAGTTCGGTGACATGCGGCGCCAGCGAGATGACGCGCTGCGCCGGCTTTTGCAGCGTCACCGTCTGGCCATCGTCGTCGCGCACGCTGATATCGGCGCGCGCCGTGGCCGTGATCATGCATGCCGCGATCAGGAAAAATAGTCTCATTTGGATGTCCTTGTTGATAGGTCCCACTCGGCCAGCGCTATTGCAAGTCGCTGCCAGCCGCCCTCCTCCAGCGGCAATCCGAGCCGGATTCCGCGCGCCGCCTGCTCGAAATGTCGGACCCAGATGCCGCGTTCAGCCATGTGTTGCCAGAACAGCGCCGGCGACCTTTGCGGCCACCACTGGAACAATTCCGTGACGGCCGCTTCGATGCCGTGCGCACCCAGCAAGCGGTGCAGGCGCGCCCCTGCCTGCAATAGCTCGGCACGCGCGTCGGCCTGCCAGCGCCAGTCTCTCAGCGCCGCGATGGCGATGTGCTGTGCCGGTCCGCTGATGGTCCATGGCCCAAGCAGGTCCTGCAAGGCCTCCAGCAGCGCCGGAGCGGCGCCCACCATGCCGACGCGCACGCCGGCGAGCCCAAAGAATTTGCCGAGCGAGCGCAGCACGATGAGGCCAGGCCGGTCGCTCCAACCGGCCACGCTAAGCTCCGGCGTGGTATCCATGAAGGCTTCGTCGACTATGAGCCAGCCGCCGCGTGCGGCCAGTTGCGCGCCCCAGTCAAGCAGGCGTGCCGGCGCCACACGCGCTGCGGTCGGGTTGTTGGGATTGCACACCACCATCACCTCGCAACTGTCGAGCGCTTCCTCGAGCCCGTCGTAGCGGACCTGGCGCAGGCTATGTCCGTGCATGCCCCAATGGTACGCGTGCTCGGCGTAGGACGGCGCGGCGACGACCACGCGCGAAGCGGCGCGCAAGCGCGGCAGCGCCTGGATCGCGGCCTGGGTGCCGGCCACCGGCAGCATCAGCGGCGCGCCGTAAAATCGGGCGCCGGCCAGCGCCAGTTGCGGATCGGCTTCCGGCAGGCGATGCCAGGCGGCCGGCGCCAGCGCCGGCGCTGGATATCCGCGCGGATTGATTCCGGTCGACAGGTCGAGCCAGTCGGCGTGCGAGCGTCCGAAGCGCCGCGCCGCGTCGTGCAAGTTACCGCCGTGTTCAAGCATGCGCCGCTCCGATCAGGTAACAGGCGCCGGCGCAGGCCGCCAGCAATCCCAGCCACAGCCAGGTCACCGACAGCACCAGGCGCCATGCGCGGCCGATGTCGTCGGCGCCGGCCGCACGCCCCTGTCCGAGCGGCGGACGTTGTTCGAGCACGCCCTCATAGGTGGCCGCGCCGCCGAGCGTGAGTCCGAGCGCCCCGGCGCCGCTGGCCATGACGGGACCGGCGTTGGGACTGGTCCAGCCAGGCGCTTGCGTTCTCCAACAGCGCCAGGCGCGGCGCCGGTCATCCGACAGCAGCACGTAGGAAGCCGCGGTCAGGCGCGCAGGGATGAAATTGAGGACGTCGTCGATCCGCGCCGCGGCCCAGCCAAATGCCTGGTAACGGGGCGTGCGGTAGCCCCACATCGCATCCAGCGTGTTCGCCAGGCGAAATGCCAAAACACCAGGTCCGCCCGCGATGGCGAACCAAAACAGCGCACCGAACACCGCGTCGTTGCCGTTTTCAAGGACCGATTCGGTGCTCGCCTTGGCCAGGTCGCCCGGTGTTGCCTGCTCCGTGTCGCGGCTGACAATGCGTGCCGTCAGGCGGCGTGCCAGCGCCAGGTCGCCGCCGCGCAGCGCTTGCGCGATTGGCAGATTGTGTTCTTCCAAGCTGCGCAGGCCCAGGCAAATATATAGCAACGCCGCGTGCCAGAACGGGTACGCCAGTTGCGCAGCCAAAGCCGTCAGCGGCGCCACTGCCAACGCCCACGCCAGGACACCACGTGCGAAGCGGTGGCGCCCGCAATTCAGCCAGCGCTCGATCGCTGCGGCCCAGCGGCCGAAACCGACCAGCGGATGCCAGCGGCGCGTCTCGCCCAACAACAGATCGAGCCCGACGCCTGTCGCCAGCAGCAGCACCATCATGGACGCGCTCAGGCCGGCCAGCATGGAGGCCCCTTGAGTACCAGCGGCAAGCCGGCCACCAACATAACCGCGTTTTCGCAATGCTGGGCGACGGCCTGGTTGAGACGCCCGGCTTCGTCGGCTAAGCGGCGCGATACGGCACCCACCGGCACGAT
>DASRXO010000814.1:0-5455 GCA_035654095.1 Telluria sp. | reverse complement strand
GGTGTCGCTGCGGCCGCTGGAGCGCACGATGGTCACGTCTTCCACCGTGCCGTCGCTGCGGATCGCCACGCTGACCAGCGGGTCGACGCGCACCCGTTCGTGCGACAACTGCGAGTAATTGAGGCCGCCGTTGCGCTCGATCTTCTGGCGGAAGCTGTCGGCGTACATGCGCAGCGGGATGTCGCGCTCGGTGCTGCTGCTGACCACGACGCGGCGGCGGCCGCGTTCCTCGTCTTCGCGCGGGCGGGTCGGCGGCGGGGTGCCGCTCAGCACGTCGAGGCCCTTGGTCAATTCACGCGCACGGTTCGCGAGGTCGCTATTGAACAGGCCTTTCGGGATCGTCGCGTTGCCGCCGGCGCTGCCTGCGCCGGCGCTTGGACCGGGACTGGCGCCGGCCATCGGCGGCACGGCGTTGCCGGTCAGTCTGGCGTCGGCGGCGGCGCGTTCGCGCTGCTGCTGGGCCGCCAGCTGCTCGGCTTGCTGACGCGCGCGCTCCTCGGCTTGACGGCGCGCCAATTCGTCGGCTTGCTGGCGTGCGGCGAGCTCGGCACGCTGGCGCGCGAGTTCCTCTTCTTTCCGACGTACCTCGAGCTCGGCACGCCGCCGCGCAAGTTCCTCGTCCTTCTGGCGCGCCGCGAGTTCAGCACGTTGCCGCACAAGTTCCTCGTCTTTCTGGCGCGCGGCTACTTCTGCGCGCTGCCGCGCGAGCTCGTCCTCTTTTTGGCGCGCAGCGACTTCGATGCGCTGGCGCGCTGCCTCGTCTTCCTGTTGGCGTGCCGCGAGCTCGAGGCGCTGGCGCGCCGCTTCCTCGTCTTTCACGCGCGCGACAAGCTCGGCTTTGTTGCGCGCGTCGTCGAGCTGCTGCTGGCGCACAGCTGCCTGCCGGGCCTGCTCGTCGGCGAGCTTGCGCGCCTCGACGGCAGCAGCCTGCTGGCGGGCGGCCTCGTCGGCCGCCTTCATTTCAGCGGCACGCGCGGCTTCGGCCTCGGCCGCGCTGGTCACGCTATCGGTACCCTCGTCGGTACCGGCCTGCGCTTCTTTCGGGTCGATGGTTTTCTGCACCGATTCTTCAGGCCGCGCCAGCGGCACCACAAACTTGTCGTTCGGATTCTGGTCCTGGGTGATGACGCGGGTCGGCGCCTCGCTCGGCTCGAGTGCAGGCAAGGGCGTGCTGATGCGCTTGGCCTGGCGCGGCTTGCCCTTCCGGACCGCCGGTTTGGCCGGCGACGGCGGGGGCGGCAAGGGGTCGAGCAAGACCATCCCGTTCGCTGGTTTGGACGGCGCGGCCGCTTCGGGCAGCGGGACCGAGGGCTCGGCCGCGATCGGCTCGGGAACGGGCGGAGGCGGCGCCACATTCGCGAGCCGGACGGTGATCGGCGCCGGCCCCGGCAAGCCCAGGCCAGGCACGCCGAACTGCAGCGACAGCACCAGCGCATGCAGCAGCAGCGAGAGCAGCAAGCCGGCGGCCATCCTCCGGTTGGCGAGGTCGGTTGCGGGAGCGCGGCTGGTTCCGGTCACAAAACTCATGCGTGTCGATTGGCGCAGCAGGGGCCGGGGCGATGGTCTGAGTCATCAGCATATCGCGTTCTCAGCCGTAAAGCGAGCGCGCACGGCTTCCTTCGAACGGCTGAGCATGCTAGGCTCGCAATTCGATCAACTACGGAGCATCCATGAGCCGTCATTTCCGCCTGGCCGCGCTGGCCGCAGCCTGCCTGTTCACCCTGCCCGCCCTGGCCCAGGACGATGCCGCCCTGCGCCATGCCCACGTCCTGCTGAAATCGACCCCGCTGGTGGACGGCCACAACGACCTGCCCATGCTGATCGCCGAAAACGTGAAGGCCCCGCGCGACGTCGATGCCTACGATTTGAACCGGACCATGCCGAACGAAACGGACCTCGCGCGCATCCGCAAGGGCCACCTGAGCGTGCAGTTCTGGTCCGCCTACGTGCCCGGCGAACTGGACACCGGCTGGGCCAGGATGGGCTTCGAGCAAGTCGAGCTGACGCGCCGCATGATCGCCAAGTATCCGGACGCGCTGACGCCGGCCTACGGCAGTGCCGACATCAATCGCGCCTTCAAGAGCGGCAAGGTGGCCTCGCTGATCGGTCTCGAAGGCGGCCACATGATCGAGAACAGCCTCGGCGTGCTGCGCGCCTACTACCTGCTCGGCGCGCGCTACCTGACGCTGACCCACAACGTCACGCTGGACTGGGCCGACGCCGCGCTCGACGCGCCCAAGCACCACGGCCTGACGCCGTTCGGCAAGGAAGTGGTGCGCGAGATGAACCGGCTCGGCATGCTGGTCGACCTGAGCCATGTGAGCACCGACGTCATGCGCGACGCGCTGGACGTGTCGGAAGCGCCGGTGATCTTCTCGCACTCATCGGCGCGGGCGCTGACCGACCACCCGCGCAATGTGCCGGACGCGATCCTCGCGCGCATGCCGAAAAATAATGGGCTGGTGATGGTAACCTTCGTGCCGAGCTTCGTATCGCAGGAAGCCAGCACCTGGAGTCTCGGCCTGCGCGACGCCACGCAGGCCGCCGGCAAAGGCGCCAGCGAGGAGCTGGTGCGCCTGGCCTACGAGAAGACCCACGGCCCCGAGCCGAAGGCCAGCATCCATCAGGTCGCCGACCACGTCGAACATGTGGCGAAGATCGCCGGCAAAGACCATGTGGGATTGGCGGCCGATTTCGGCGGCGATCCGATGCCGGTGGGACTGGAAGACGTATCCACCTACCCTGCGCTGTTTGCCGAGCTGATTCGCCGTGGCTGGAGCGACGCCGACCTCAAGAAGCTGGCCGGCCAGAACCTGATCCGCACCCTGCACGACGCCGAAGTGGTGGCTGCGCGCCTGCAAACGAGCCGCAAGCCGTCCACCGCCACCATCGAGCAGCTGGACGGCAAGAAGAGCTGATCAAACCTTCTTCACGAACTCCGACTTCAGGCTCATGGCGCCGAAGCCATCGATCTTGCAGTCGATGTCGTGGTCGCTGTCGACCAAGCGGATGTTCTTGACCTTGGTGCCGACCTTGACCACGCCGCCCGAGCCCTTCAGCTTGAGGTCCTTGATGACGGTGACGGTGTCGCCGTCCTGCAGCAGCTTGCCGACCGCATCGCGGTAGACCTTGGCGCCCTCTTCGGCCGCGGCGGCGGCCTGCACCGGCCATTCATGCGCGCAGTCGGGGCAGACATACAGGCCGGTGCCGTCCTCGTAGCTGAATTCGGAGTGGCATTGCGGGCATGGTGGGAGACTGCTCATTGTGTTTTCTTTCGGTTATGGTATGTGCTGCTAGCCGCCGTACAGCTCTGCGTGGCTACCGGCACGGACGAAGTTGATCGCCTTGCCATCGAGCTGATACAGCAGCAGGAAGTCACCGCCGACGTGGCATTCGCGCAGCCCGGCCAAGTCGCCCTTGAGCGGATGATCGAACCACTCGGGCCCGAGCGGTCCGTCGTTGGCAATCAGCCGCATCATGGCTTCCTTGAGCCTTGCAAGAGCGTAGCGGCCGGCGCGTGCCAGCCGCGTCCAGTCCTTGAGGAAGGCCGTGGTGTAGTCCGCCTCCAGCGGCAGCGACGCCTGCCTACCCGGCGCTGTTTTTTTCAAGATCGTGGACCAGCTCGTCGGCCGAAGCGAAGCGAGCGCGATGCGCCGCCATCATCGCGCGCGATTCCTCGATGGCCGCGCGGGTTTCCGCATTCGGCACCTTCAGCTCCAGCGGGAAGGCCTGATCCCGGACCACACGGTGCAGGAACAGGCGAATCGCGTCAGACATCGACAAGCCCATCGCGGCCAACGTTTCGGTCGCCTGCGCCTTGATATCGTCGTCCACGCGGATGTGCAGCATTGAGGTGTGGCCAGGCATTTGTCGCCCTCCTATTCACCCATATTGTATCTCATTTGAGATCGATCCAGACCGCACCGACCATGTGGCGAAGAAACCTTTTTCCTTATTGCCGCTTGTGCGCGTCCAGCCAGGGCGCCAGCGAAATGCTCCAGATGTTCTGATTGCCGTTGTCCCATGCCTGGATGCGGGCGTGGTCCGCTTCGGCTTGCGCACGCGTGCGGGGATACGCGACCGGCGTGACGCGGTCGGTACTGAAATACAAGGTCCGGAGGTCGGGCCCGAGGCGCGCCTCGTTGGTGTCGGTGGCGCCGTCCGCGTTGACCGCCTGGCCGAGGTCGACCGGCGCCGACCACGCGCCGCCGTCCTTGAAGGCGATGAACAGGCGCTCATGGTCGCGGCCCGGGTGCATCGAACCGAAGACGATAAAGGACTCGTCGGGTGCGACCGCCGGATCCACATCCTGGGTGCTCGGATCGCCAAACGACAAGGGCGTCGCGGCCTCGTACTGGCCCTGGCGGAACTGCGAGCGCCAGATGCGGAAAGGCGCAGCGGCCGCGCTGCGTTCGATGAAGTACAGGCTGCCGTCGGCGGCGATGCTCGGCGCCCAGGTGCTGTTGCCGCGGTTGACCGCAGGCGGCAAGTGCATCGGCGCGCCCCAACCCTCGCCTTCGCGATTCACGCGCCACAGGTTGCCGCTCGGGCGCTTGGCGTCGCCGGCGTCGACCGGCCGGTTCGACACGAACACCAGGTAGGAACCGTCCGGCGCCATGGTCGGCTGCTGGTCGTTCCATTCGCCGGAAAATGGCGCGATGCGCGGCGCCGACCAATGCGCGCCGGCCAGTGTGGCGACCATGATCATGCCGTTACGTGCAAACAGCACGGTCTTCCCATCCTTCGAAAATGCGGCATCGGTTTCGCTCGCGGGGCCGGAAATCGTGCCGGGTGCGAACACCGCCGATGACGTCGGCGCGCCGAATCCCTGGCTGGGGCGTTCCGCCGTGTTCGTCCGCCCGCAGGAGCTGGACGATCCGGTCGATCCCGCCACCGGCGCCCGGCCCTTCCTCGATAGCGATCGCGCACAACCGGAGTCTGCACGATGAAAAATGGAGTCACTGCCTTATTGTGTTCGTATGCGCTGGGGGCCGCATTGTCGGTCGCCGCACCGTGCACGATGGCGGCCAGCCAGGCCGACGCCACCGCGCTGATCCGCCAGGCGCTGGCCGCGCAGGGCGGCGAGCAGCAGCTGCGCGCCTTGAAGTCGATTCAGTGGGAAGCGAGCGGATACCGCAATATGGTGGAGCAATCGGAACGGCCGAACGGTCCCTACCTCACCGAGTTCGACACGGTCTCGGAAGTCCATGACTTCGCCGGCGGCCGCTACCTGCGCAAAGTCGACGGCACCGTGTTCCCGTTCGGGCCGTTCTCGTCGGGCATCGTGGTCGACCGCACGGCGGCGATGCGCGTCGGCGGCAACGGCCAGGCTGCGGCCACGCCGCAACAAGCCCAACTCGCACGCGAGCGCCTGGCGCTCAGCCCCGAGCGCCTGCTGCTGACGGCACTCGATGCGGCGGACCACCATCTCGAAGCCGACGCCATGCTGCAGGAG
>DASRXO010000813.1:0-2014 GCA_035654095.1 Telluria sp. | reverse complement strand
GCGCGAGCCAGTCGGCGTTCGGCACCGCGGCGATCCAGCGGTGATCGGTATCGACGTACAGCACCTGGTCGATGGCGTCGCTGAGGTAAACGTCGCCCAGCGCGGGCGGCAGGAAGCGGTAGGCGATGCGGCGCTTGAGTTCGGTGAAGAAGCCGTCGTTGGAGAGGATGCCGATGTCGGTGTAGAGGCTGGCGTGCAGGCGGCTGTCGAGCAGGCGCGTGAGGTAGCTGCGCAGCGCCGCGGCCTGCGCCGGATTGCCTTTGAGTAGTTGGCAGAGCGTGCGCACGCGCGCCGCGCTGGCGTCGACGTCGCGCGGCCGCCTGGGACGCAACCGTTCGACCAGTTCGACCAGCAGGTCGATACGGTCGCTGTGCGGATCGATGCGTTCCAGGAGTGCGAGCATGAGCGGGTACCGGGGCATTACCAAAAGCACAGTGTACGTCGCGGGTGGCAGGAACGTTGTGCGCTACCGAACAGACCGCTCGCGAGCGGCGTTCACTTCTCGCGCGGGCAGCTCATGATCTTCGGATGCAGGCCGTTCTTCATCGCGTCGAGGCCGTCGGGCGCGTGGTTGGTCTCGTTGTAGATGCAATAGGTGCCGAAGGCGCCTTTGACCTTGTAGATGCGACGGCCGTACTGGCCCTGGTCCATTTCATCGGTCACGCGCGGCGCTTCCCATGGTTTGGGTGCGGCGCTGGCGGCGTCGATGCCGGCCGCCAGGCGGGTCATCGGCGTGTCGGCCGGCGCGTGGAACTGGTTCAGTGCTTCCTTGCGCAGTGCGCGGTCGATCTTGCCGGCGTCGCGCCGGGCCTGGTCCAGGATCGCTGCGGCACTGGGCGGCGTGGGTGCCGGCATGAGGGTGATGGCCGCCGGCTCCGTGGCCGCTGGTACCGGCACGTCATTCCCGCGCAGGCGGGAATCCATGGCGTGCGTGCTCAGCATGGGCTCCCGCGTGCGCGGGAGCGACGGCAACGGCAACGGTAACGGTAACGGCAGCTTGATCCACTGGATAGGCGGCATGCTGTCCGCGGCGTCGCGCGGCGGCCGGACCTTGGCCAACTGCCAGACGCCGAGCAGCGCGAGATGCAGCGCGACGGTCGCCGCGGCGGCGCGCGAGCGCGCGGGACGGAAGGCGGGAAGCGGGCTGATCGGCATAGCCGTCAATCTAGGCCCCGTCCCGCCGGCTTGCATGATTTGAAACATTTCATTACAAGATTTCCTGTCCCGCCACTTGGGTTAAACTTGCAGCGGAAATGACCACCGAGGAAACTATGTACCTGACTTATTTCAATGGGCAATGGGCCGAGGGTAACACCCCCTTGTACGGCGCGATGGACCACAGCGTCTGGCTGGGCTCGTCCGTGTTCGACGGCGCACGCTCGATCCGCGGCCACATGCCCGACCTGCGGCTGCACCTGCAGCGCGTGATCAATTCGGCCGAGCGCGTGGGCCTGCGCTGCCCGCTGACGGTGGACGAGATGGAAGCGCTGGTGCGCGAAGGCGTCAAGCAATTCCCGGCCGATGCCGAGTTGTACCTGCGTCCGCTGGTGTTCGGCTCGGACGGTTTCCTGGTGCCGGTCGCGGCCAAGAGCTGCTTCGCGCTGACCCTGTTCGATGCGCCGATGCCGGCCTTCACCGGCTTCTCGGCCTGCCTGTCGAGCCTGCGCCGTCCGGATGCGAGCATGGCGCCGACCGATGCCAAGGCTTCGGCCCTGTACGCCAACACCACCCGCGCGATCCTCGAGGCGCAAGGCCGCGGCTTCGACAATGCGGTGGTGATGGACAGCGAAGGCAACGTCGCCGAGTTCGCCTCGGCGAATCTGTTCTTCGTCACGCCGGCGGGGCAGTTGGTGACGCCGGTGCCGAACGGGACCTTCCTGGCGGGGATCACCCGCGCGCGCGTGATCGCGCTGCTGGCCGAGGCCGGGGTGACGGTCGAGGAGCGCAGCGTCAAGCCGGAAGAGCTCGAGACCGCGCTCGAGATCTTCAACACCGGCAACTACGGCAAGGTCAC
>DASRXO010000812.1:0-5020 GCA_035654095.1 Telluria sp. | reverse complement strand
CATCGAGACAAAAGAAGCTCGTGCGCGAAGATGGCGACGAAACGAAGAGGCTAGGACTTTGGCGGAAATGCAACCATGCCTCTTCTGATCCCGATGTCAATAAAATTATTCCGGACACTAGTGCGCTTTCGCGGGAACGACGCGCTCCAGGTAATCCGCGAAGAACGTTTTTCGGCCGCCGTTTGCCATGCGGGGTTGTTTACGCGATCAATTTATCGACCGTGATCGGCAAGTCGCGGATGCGCTTGCCGGTAGCGTGATACACGGCATTGGCCAGCGCGGCCGCCACGCCCACGATGCCGATTTCGCCGATACCCTTGGCGCCCAGCACGTTGATCTGCTTGTCGTCTTCGTCAAGCACCGTGATGTCGATCTGCCCGATGTCGGCATTCACCGGCACATGGTAGTCGGCCAGGTTGGCGTTCAGGATGCGGCCGGTGCGGCCATCGAGCTCGGACTTTTCCATCAAGCCCATGCCGATGCCCCACACGATGCCGCCCATCAGCTGGCTGAGGCCGGTCTTCCGGTTCATCAGCCGGCCGACGCCGTAAGTCGCCACCACCCGCGGCACCCGCACGGTGCCAAGATCGGGATCGACGTGCACCTCGGCGAATACCGCGCCGAACGAATGCATTGCGTACTTTTTCTTCTCGTCGCCGGGTCCGGCTTCGCTGTCGGCCGTGACCGGCTGGCCGCCGTGGCGCGCGATCACCGCGCCCATCGCCTCGCGCTTGCCGGCGTCGCTCTTGTGCGTGAGCCAGCCGTCGGCCGCGACGATCTCGTCAGGCCGCGCGCCGCGCAGGGCGGAGGCGTTGTCGGAGATCGCCATGGCGATCAGTTTGTCCCGTGCCGCGCTTGCCGCCGCGTACACGACTGGGCCTACACTGGCCACCGTCTGCGATCCCCCCGATACCGGTGCTTCGGGTAGGCCAGTGTCGCCCAGTTCGAACATGACTTTTGCAACCGGCATGCCCAGCGCCTCGGCGGCGATCTGGGTCATGACGGTATAGGTTCCTGTGCCGAGGTCGTGGGTGCCGCTACGCACCACCGCACTGCCGTCGGCGTTGATGGTGGCCGATGCCTTGGCCTTTTGGCGGTGCGCCGGATAGGTCGCCGTCGCCATTCCCCACCCAACGAGCGTACGACCATCGCGCATCGACCGCGGTTCGGGCGTCCTGCGCGCCCAACCAAATTTTTCTGCGCCGATCCGGTAGCACTCGCGCAGCGATTTGCTCGACCACGGCAGGCCCTTTTCGGGATCTTTCTCGGCATAATTTTGCAGCCGCAGTTGCACCGGATCCATGTGCAACTCATAAGCGAGCTCGTCGAGCGCCGATTCGAGCGCAAAGCTGCCGGTCGATTCGCCGGGCGCCCGCATATAGGTTGGCACGCCCAAGTGCATCGTGGCCATGCGCTGCGTGGTCTGCAGATTGTCGCAGGCATACAGGATGCGGCTCACCGAGGTGCACGGCTCGGGAAAATCGTCCAGGAAGGCGTTGCTCGAAATCGTATCGTGCAGCAGCGCATCGAGCTTGCCGTCGCGCGCCGCGCCCAGCCGCAGGTGCTGCTCGGTCATTGGCCGCGTGCCGACCGGACCGAACATCTGGGTGCGTTCGATCGCCAGCTTGACTGGGCTGCCGGCCATGCGCGAGGCCATCGCGGCCAGCATCACGTGCGACCAGGTATTGCCCTTGCAGCCGAAACCGCCGCCGACGAAGGGCGAGACCACGCGGATCTTTTCGGCCGCGATGCCGAAGGTCCTGGCCGCCGTCTTGCGGACGCCCGAGACGTTTTGCGTCGCATCGTACAGCGTCAGCAGGTCGCCGTCCCATGCCGCGATGGTCGCATGCGGCTCCATCGGATTGTGGTTCTCGAGCGGCGTCGTGTAGACCCGGTCGAGTTTGAAAGCGGCGCGCGCCAGGCCGCCGGTGGCGTTGCCGCGGCTGGTATCGGCCGGCCGCTCGGGCTGGTCGGGCGCCTTGCGCAGGTGTTGTTTGGCTTGACGGAAACTGAGCACGGCTTTGTCGGCTGCGTACCGCACCTTCAGGCGGTGCGCCGCATCCTGTGCGTGCTCGAGCGTGTCGGCCACCACCACCGCGATCGGCTGACCGTTGTAGTGCACGCGATCGTCTTGCAGCAGGCTCAGGGCGACCACGCCCTGGGTGCCCGGCGGCGACTTCTCCTGCTTCGGCAGGCGCGGCGCGTTCTGGTGGGTCATCACGACCAGCACCCCGGGCAGCGCCCTGGCCGCGTCGGTGTCGATGGAGGTGATGCGCCCGTTCGGGATCGTACTGGTGACCATCGCCGCATACGCCAGGCGCGGTATCGCATGTTCGGCCGCATACTTGGCGGCGCCGGTCACTTTCACGCGGCCGTCGATACGGTCGATGCCTTGTCCGATGATGCTCATGTGCGTCCCTCCGCAGTGCGTAGCGCGCGGACCACCGCATTCTGCGCCAGTTCCAGCTTGAACTTGTTGTCCTTGAAGGTGTGCGCGCCGGCGGTCAGTGTGGCGGCCGCCTTGCGGCACGCGGCCTCGCTCAGCGCCGCGCCGGCCAGCGCCGCTTCGGCCGCCGGCACTCGCCACGGCTTGTGCGCGACGCCGCCCAGTGCGATGCGCGCCTTGCGCACCACGCCATTCTCGATGTCGAGCGCGGCGGCAACCGACACCAGGGCAAACGCATAACTCGCGCGGTCGCGCACCTTCAGGTAGTGCGCATGCAGTGCGAACGGCGAGGCCGGCAGATCGACCGCGGTGATCATCTCGCCCGGCTGCAATACCGTTTCGATCTGCGGCGTATTGCCCGGCAGGCGGTGGAAGTCGGCGATCGGCACCACCCGGTCGCCCTTCGGTCCCGCGATCACGACCGAGGCGTCGAGCGCGGCCAGTGCCACGCTCATGTCGGACGGGTTGACCGCGATGCAGGATGGGCTGGCGCCAAGGATCGCGTGCACCCGGCTGTAGCCTTCGCGTGCGCCGCAGCCCGAGCCCGGCACCCGCTTGTTGCACATGTCGAAGGCCGGATCGGTGAAATAGGGGCAGCGCGTACGCTGCATCAGGTTGCCGCCGACGGTCGCCATGTTGCGCAGTTGCGGCGAGGCGCCGGCCAGCAGGGCTTGCGACAGCAGCGGATAGCGGGCGCGCACCAGCCGGTGATTGGCGGCGTCGCTGTTGCGCGCCAGCGCGCCGATGCGCAGCCCGCCATCGGCCAGTTCGGTGATCTGGTCGAGGCCGATGTGGTTGATGTCGACCAGTCGCGCCGGATGCTCGACGTCGGCCTTGATCAGGTCGAGCAGATTGGTACCGCCGCCGATGAACCTGGTTCCTGGCTGCTGGGCCAGCTTGAGTGCGTGCGCGGGATCGGTCGCGCGGTCGTAGAACAGCGAATGCATGGAGGCCTCCGCGCTTAGGTTTTGCGCGCCGCAACGCTGCGGATCGCGCTGACGATGTTCGGGTAGGCGCCGCAGCGGCACAGGTTGCCGCTCATGCGCTCGCGAATTTCGCCGTCGCTGGGGCCAGCCGGCAGGACGCGCACATCGGGCGTGGCTGCGCTGGCGGTACCGGCGCGCATCTCGTCGATGCAGGCGATGGCCGAGCAGATCTGTCCCGGCGTGCAATACCCGCACTGGAAGGCATCGTGCTCGATGAAGGCGGCCTGCATCGGCGCTAACTGCTCGCCCTTGGCAATGCCTTCGATGGTGGTGATCTTGTCGCCTTCATGCATGACGGCCAGCGTCAGGCAGGCATTGATGCGGCGGCCGTTGACCAGCACAGTGCACGCGCCGCACTGGCCGCGGTCGCAGCCTTTCTTGGCGCCCGTCAGGCCGACATATTCGCGCAGCGCGTCGAGCAGCGTCACGCGCGGTTCAAGCGACAAGGTGTAGGCCTTGCCGTTGATATTGAGTTGCACCATTTGCGGCGGCGCCAGCGGCTGCGCGGGCGCCGCGGTCAGCGGCTGGGCCGGCACCGGCGCGGCGTTGGCCACCGCGGCGGCCGCCAGCGCGGTCTGCAGGAAGCCGCGCCGCGACAGCCGCAGGTGATCGTCATCCATGTTACTGCCAGCATCATCTGAATCGGGGGCCATATTGCTCTTTCGGAAGTCATTCGTCGCCGACGACGGACAGGCCCCATTATCCCCACGCCAACAATATCATCTGTTCGACGGCACACATATAACGACGTTCAGTGCGCGGCGGATTGCCGGGCCCTGGCGCGCGCGCGCAGCGGGAACACGCACCACAGGCCGGACAGGAAGACGAAGGTTGCGAGCGTGGACCATACGCTGGTCGTGACGTCGGCGGTCGCCATCAGGATCACGGTAAACATATCGAGCGCGAGTCCGCAGGCCAGCGGCGCGATCGCACAGCGCAGCAGGCGCGACCCGACCGCGATCGTGTGCCACGACAGGCGCGACGGCCCGACGACGCGATGGTAGATCGCCGGCGTCATCGCCAGCGCGACCGAGACGATCACAAAGCCGAGGCCGATCAGGTGGCATGCCTGCGCGTAAGTGGGCAGGTCGTCGAAGCGCTCGTTGAACACGGCGATGGTCTGGAAGCCGAACAGCGCCTGCAGGCCAGGCAGGATCACGCGCGCCTCTTCGATGATGTTGCGCATCTCTTCGCGCAACCTATCCTGGTCGGTCTTGGTGTCCATGCGCTCTACGGTACTCGGCGCCGAAGAGTTGCCGAATTCCATTCGTTGACTGACATCAATACGAAACATGAGCCGGCGGCGATCATCATCGTCGGCCTTCATTCGATTGCCCGCCAGCCATTCCTGACAAGGGGTTCACCATGAGACGACAGTTTCCAGCGCTATCGTGCGGCGCAAGCACGCTCACTCCGGTCTTGCTCGCTGCGGCGTGTGCGCTTGCCTTGAGCGGCTGCGGGCGCGGCGCCGGGGACGCGGCGCCCCTCGTCCCCAAGCCGCAGTTCAGCGCCGAACTCGCGCGCACGTCGAACGGCGTGGCGCACGTCAAGGCCGACGATTTCCGCGGCCTCGGCTACGGCCTCGCGT
>DASRXO010000811.1:0-2323 GCA_035654095.1 Telluria sp. | reverse complement strand
CCAATGCCTGCAACCCCTCCCAGCTTAGTCAAGCAAATTATTCCGGACACTAGTGCGCCTGCGCGGGAACGACCGGACGAAATGAGATGGATATTTGGCGTTGCTTGGGAGTTTGGTGGCGCGCGCCAGCAGCGATAATCGAGGTTCAACCCTCACACTTTGGAACTGAGCATGACAAAAAGTCTCGACATGGGCTGCGGCGCGCGTCCGCGCAATCCCTTCAATGCGGAGGAGCTGTTCGGCGTCGACATCGCCGACGGCCTTGGCCCGAACGTGCGCAAGGCCGACCTCGCGATCGAGCCGATTCCGTTCGACGACGAGAGCTTCGAATTTGTCAGCGCCTACGATTTCATCGAGCACATTCCGCGCGTGGTGTACGCGCCGCATCGCCGCAATTCGTTCGTGGAATTCATGAACGAGGTGTACCGCGTGCTGAAGATGGGCGGCTATTTCGTGTCGTCCACGCCGGCCTATCCGAACCCCGAGGCGTTCATGGACCCGACCCACGTCAACATCATCACCGACAAGACTTTCCGCGCGTATTTCGACAATGTGAACCGTTGGGGCTCGATCTACGGTTTCAATGGCGCCTTCCACATCGCCCAGCAGGAATGGCGCGGCTCGCACCTGTTCGTGATCATGCAAAAGGTGCCGGTGCCGCCGCCTGCGCCGCCCGCCGAAGCCGCGCCCACCGCCGCCTGACAGTCAACGGCCGGCCAGCTTCCGGTGCGCCAGGCCGACCGATACCGCAAACGGGATCAGCATGGGGTACAAGCCCCACACCGCGCGGCCATCGACGCGTACGCACAAGGCGGCATACAGCGGCGGCAGCGCCATGAGCAGCAACAGGCCTTTCAAGGGCCGCAGTTGTGCCGGCGCGTGGCGCCAGCCGAGTACGGTCAATGGCACGACCAATCCCAGCGCGCCCGCGATGGAGGCGAGCGAACGCACATCCGCGAGCGCCGCCACCATGGTTTGCAGATGGGGCGTCCAGGTATAGCTGGGCAAGCCGGCGATGAGATACCAGCGGACGAGCATCATCCAAGAAACGGCCGCGGCCAGGGCGGCCAGTCCGGGCAGGAAAGCGACACGCCGCACAACTACCAGCCACACCAGCAGCAGGATATTTTCCTCACGCACCGCTGAGCCAAGCAAGCCGGCAAGGACGGCAATCCAGGGCTGGCCGGAGACCACGCCGAGGACAAACACGGCGCGCGCGCATACCGAACCGGGATCGGTGAGCAGATACGGGGCATACCAGAACGTGGGAACCGCCAGTATCAGCAAAAGTCCCGCGCATACGGCGCGCCTTTTGTCCATGCCCATGCGCGACACGGCAAGCGCCATGGCGCACGCTGCGCCAATGACGGCCAAGCAGTTTAGAACGGCGAAGTTATTGCGTACGTCACCAGGCAAGAAGGCAGCGAGTGCCGGCATCAGCACGCGATAGGGAAAGGGCGCGCGCAATTCGCCGAACGCGAGCTCGCCCCGCAGGTATCTGGCTGTGTTGAAATAGGCGAGCGAGTCCTCTACCGTGCCGCCCCACCGCGACCACATGATGGCGAGGGCACATGCCGAGAAGCCGGCGACGGCGGCCAGCCAGAAGATGCCCGTGAACTGCGGCGCCGCTGGAACAGAGGGCGCCGCGCCGGGCGAGGATTGCAAGGGAAGACTCGGCATCGAAGTTCGCCTGGAAGAGCGGGAAAGGCCGAATATACCACAATGCAATATTGCCATTAAGGAAGCAAGAATGGCCGATCAGGCCGGCGTCTGCAGCGGGATCAGCGCGCTGGCCGCGTCGATCCCGTCCTGCTCCAGCAGCGCCTGGTAACCCTGGCGCGTGACCTGATGGATCTGCTCCACGTCGAAGCCGCCCATGCGCAAGACGGCGTGGTTGCCCGCCACATAGGCCGAAAACGCCGTCAGCTTGGCCGCCAGCAGCGGATAGAACAGGTCGCCGCTGGCGATGAACTTGCGTTTCTTGTGCGCGTCGAGCAGCAGCTGCATCCATTCGATCGCCGTGACCATCGGCGCCATCGGCGCGGACGGCTGCGCTTCCACCGTGCTCAGCGTTTCCGGCAGGTAGAGGCAATCGCGCCCCGACAACACTTCCAGCCAGCTCGCCACGGCGCCCAGCTGGCGGTACTGGCGGCCGCAGAACATGCCGGGCGTGTCGGCGTCGGCGCGCCGCAGCAGGGGCGCGCTGAGCTCGCCGATCGGGTTCACGTTCGAGCTCAGCATCATGTCGCCCAGCGAGGCGCCCGAGATCACGGTCTCGCCGGCGAACATCGGCGCATGCGGGCCGACGGCCGAGGTCACCAGG
>DASRXO010000810.1:0-3200 GCA_035654095.1 Telluria sp. | reverse complement strand
TTAGACTGCGCGGCGGCGCGGCGGTTCATTCCTTGTCCGCAGCGCGCCGCCGCACCTTGCGCACCACGCCTTGCGGGTCGAGCAGCACCACGAATTCGCTGTAGCGGCCGGGGCCGGCCGGCGACTGGTAGAGCCAGGCCTCGTAGCCGCTGCCGAAGGCGATCGCGTGGGTCGGCCCCAGCGTGGCCAGCAGCTCGGCCTTGGTGCTGCGGCCCGGCTGCACCAGTTGCTCGAGCTTGTCGGCGGCCACCACGGCGCCGGGCGGCGGCGGGGTGCTGGCGCAGGCCGCCAGCAGCGCGGCAAGCAGGGCGGCGCATCCGGCTTTCATCGGGCCGCCTCCGGCGCATCGTCCATGTACTCGAATTCGACCAGGGTGTCGTCGGGCCAGCGCGGGTCCCAGATCGGCGCGTAGTAGCTGCGGTCGAGCAGCACCTGGCAGTCGCAATAGGGCAGGGTGTCAGGGGTCTGCTCGCCGGCCGCGTACAGCAGCTTGAACGGCAGCACGTAGCTGCGCGCGCCGTCGCGCAGGGTCACGCCGAACAGCGGCCGCTCGGCGAAGAACAGGTAGTTGCCGTCGGGGCTGGTGCAGACCTTGTCGGTATCGGTCAGCAAGTCGGTCAGCCAGCCGAAGATCGGCGCGGTGTTCGAGATCAGGCCGGCGTCCATCCCGACCCGGCACTCGAGCCGCAAGTCGCCCAGCCGGCGCGTGCCGGGCGGCAGGCCCGGGGTCTGGACCGCGGCGCGCCAGGTCATGCTGGCGGTCTTGCGGTTGGCCAGCACCGCGGCGTCTTCGCGCAGGGCCTGGGCATTGCGTTCCAGCACGAAGCTGTTGTCAGGCGCCAACGGTACCTTGATGCTGAGGCTGTCGCCCGCCACCCGCAGCGCGATGCCGTCCATCGAGGTGTGCGGCAGGCGCGGCAGCAGCCGAAAGCGCAGGCTGGCGGCGGGCGCCAGCGCATGGTCGCGCTCGAAACGGTCCATCCCCTTGATCATCTTGCGGTAGGACTTGTCGACCGGGTCGCGCGTGCTCTGCACCGTGACCGAAGGAATCGGCGGCGCCGTCTGGGCCAGCGCGCTCGCCGCGCACATCGCGGCGGCAAGCGGCAGGCAGCGGCGGGCGATGATCTTCATGTCTTTATGTTACGACAAAGGGAATTTTTGCCACGCACGGCTGGCCGTGCGGCATCATAGCGATGCGAACCCAGCCATTCAAAGGAAACTCATGAGGACCTGCATTGCATTACTGCTGCTCTGCGCCGCCGGCATCGCCGCGGCCGACGACAAGGACACGATCCAGACCGACCGCCCCGACTTCGTGGAGTCGAGCATGGTGGTCGGCAAAGGCCGCTTCCAGATCGAGACCAGTATCGCGGGCGAGCACAACAAGGCGGACGGGATCAGCGAACGTACCTTGACCACGCCGACCCTGCTGCGGCTGGGCGTCTCCGACACGGTCGAGCTGCGCGCCGAGTCCGACGGCCGCAGCTGGTACCGTGCCAGCGGCGGCGGCCAGCCGGCGCTGCGTGCCCAGGGTTATAGCGACCTGTCGCTGGGCGTGAAATGGCATGTGCTCGACGCCAAGGACGGCATGCCCGCAGTCGGCCTGCTGTTCGACTTGGCGCTCGATTCCGGCTCCGGGCCGTTCCGCGGCGAGGGCAAACGGCCGTCGGTGCGCATCGCCGGCGACTGGGATTTGCCCAACGAGTTCTCGCTCGGCATGATGGCCGGCGTGGTGCGCGACCGCAATCCGCTGGGCGCACGCTATTCGTCCGGCGTGCTGGCGGCCTCGCTCGCCAAGGGCTGGACCGACCGCTTCTCGACCTATCTGGAAATCGCGGCGCCGACCATCGCGTCCGGTGCCAACGGCGGCTCGACGGTCAGCCTCGACTTCGGCGGCGCCTACTTGCTGTCGGACGACTGGCAGGTCGATACCGGCTTCGCGCGCGGGCTCAACCGCAACACGGCCGACATCAGCTGGACGGTCGGCCTGTCGACCCGGTTCTAGGCCCCGGCCCGGCCGCTCGGCGCGGGCTTAGCGTGTCTTGCGGCGCGTGAGCAGGTAGTAGCCGATGCCGGCCACCGCGCCGGCGATGGCCACCTTGCGGGCCAGCCCGGCCGGGTTGTGGCGCAGCTCGGCGCGGATGCCCATCTCGCCGAAGATATTCGGCACATGGCCGCGCGCCAGGTCGTCGCCGATGCCCTCGACCACGTTGACGCGGTCGGCCAGCAGCAATAGCAGCCAGTGGCGGACATCGTTCTCGCTCAATTGGTAGGCGGCCGCGCGCAGGCGGCCGCTCAGGCCGCGCGGCGGCGTGCTGGTGCCGAACACCGGGGTCAGGCCCGGCCGCTCGGGCGAATGGAAGACCGCGACGTGCGCGGCCTGCTGCTCGGGCTGGTCCCGGTGCAGGTCGTCGAGGCGCGGCGGGGTGCGCTCCATCGGATAGGCGGGGCGGTTCTTGCGGTCGAGGTCGGCGCCCCAGCCCGGGATCTCGGGATGGCTGGCGCGGGGCGTACTGTGCGGGGCCATGGCGTGCTCCTTCAGTGGACCAGGCCGGCGACACCGGCGCCGGGAGGGATCAGGACGGTCTTGATGCAGTTGTCGAGCTTGCTCGAAAAGATGTGATAGGCGTCCGCCACCTCTTCCAGCGGGATGCGGTGGGTGATGATCTCGCGCGGCGCGATGCGGCCTTCCTGGATGTGTTCGATCAGGCGCGGCAGGTGGCGCTTGACGCTGGCCTGGTTCATGCGCAGCGTCAGGCCCTTGTTCAGCGCATTCCCGATCGGCACCGCGTTGAAGGTCGGCCCGTACACGCCGACGATCGACACCGTGCCGCCCTTGCGCACCGAATTGATACACCAGTGCAGTACGGTGGCCGCGCCGGCCTGCAGCATGGTCCAGCGCCCGCTGATGGTCTGCGCCAGGTTGCCCGCGGCTTCGCAGCCGACGCAATCGATGCAGACGTCGGCGCCCAGCCAGTCGGTAATTTTCTTGATGTGCAGGGCCATGTCGTCGACCTCGCGGAAGTTGATCACCTCGCACTGCGCGTAGCGGCGCACGAAGTCGAGCCGGTACTCGACATGGTCGACCACGATCACGCGGCCGGCGCCCAGCAGCCATGCGCTTTTGGCGGCGAAGATGCCCACGGGCCCGCGCCGAACACGACGACGGTGTCGCCCTCCTCGATGCCACCCATCTCCGC
>DASRXO010000809.1:0-3729 GCA_035654095.1 Telluria sp. | reverse complement strand
ATCGCCGACCTGACGGTGGGAATGGAAAACCATACCTGGGGCATCTACTACTACATCGGCATGCTCTACAAGCTGAAGACCGCCGGCCTGCTGGAACAGGCGGTCAGCCCGCAAACACTGGAAGCGCTACGCAAGAATCTCGACTGGCGGACCTTCGTCACGCAGCCCGGCTTCGAACTGATCAAGCTGCCGACCAACTACTACGGGGTCGCCTTCAGCATCGCGCGCCTGCGCCTGCTGATGGGATGGGAGGACGCGAGCGGCAGCCAGGTCTTGCTCGACAAGATGCTCAAGCACTACGCCACGTATTCGGGGACCTATGGCTTTTCCGATGAAACCGATGGCTATGGCCGCTTCGACCGCTACAGCGTCTTGCTGATCGCCGAAATTTGCGAGCGCTACATCGAGACCGGCATCACCGTCACACCCGACCTGAAAGCGCTGCTGCGCAAGTCGGTCGACATTGCGCTGAACATCGCCACGGCCCGCGGCGAGGGCTTCACGATGGGCCGCAGCCTCGGCCCCTACGGCGAGACCGCCATGCTGGAAATTCTCTCGACCGCCGCCTTCCTCGGCGTGCTCAGCCCGGAGGAGAAGCAATATGCGTATGCCTATTCGTCGCGCGTCGCGGCGCGCTACATGGACTTCTGGTACGACCCGGCGATGCATTCGGTCGACATGTGGGGCAAGGGCCGGCGTACCGATACCTATCGGGGCAAGCACCGCATCCTGGGCGAGAATTTCTCGCTGCTGCACCAGCTGATTACGACCAACGCAATGTGGAACAAGGCCGGCATGAAGGACGTCGTGCCGAAGACAGACCTGCAAGCCTGGCTCGACAAGACCCGCCCGGCGTTCAGCATGACGCGCTTTGCCGGCGGCGAGTACGACCGCGCGCTGGCGGTGTTCCGCGACAAGACCCACGTGTTCAGCCTGTCGCTGATCAACGGCGGACCAAGCCAGCACGACAACAGCCCCTACTACCCGCTGCCCTTCGCCTCGGGCATCGTGGAGGGAATTGCCGACAGCGGCTACCAGCATCCCCAGTTGCTGCCGAAATTTACGCTGGCCGACGGCAGCGAATTGATCGGCACCGCCTACCTGAAAAACATCCAGCAGGCCAAGGCCGGCAATGGATACCAGGTCAGCTACCAGCAAGATGCGTTGACCAAGCTGGGCAAGAACGAGCCGGTCAAGGACGAACGGATCAAGCTCGAGACCGCATATACGATGCGCCCGGGGACTATCACACGCACCGACAAATACACGCCGGCCGCAGCCTTGGACGTGGCGAAGCTGACGCTCGAATTCGCCTCGTTCTCGGACCTGGCGACGGTGGAAGGCAACACCGTGCACTTCAAGCAAGGCGCCGTGTCGTCGCTGGAAGTGAGCGGCCTTCAGGGCTGCCGCGCCGAGGAAACCCGGGGCAGCGAACTGTACCAGGCGCCGGCCGGTCCGATGAAAACCCTCGTCATCTGTAGCAGCGGCGCGTTCAACATGAACAAGCCGCTGACGGTGAAGTGGGTGCTGAAGTACCGATGACAACGGCGGTCGCGGCAAAGCGCGGATCAACCGTCCAAGACCTACCTGACGGAGGCGCTAGGACCGATCGGTGCGCAACGCTTGCCGCGATTGCTTGCGTTGCGCGGCCTTCTCGAAGCGTGCACGCTGCTCGGCCGTCACCGTGACCAGCGGCGGCACCTTGACCGGCTTTCGTTCGGCGTCCACCGCGACCATCGTGAAATAGCAGCTGTTCGCATGGCGGACCTGACGCTGCTGTATGTTCTCCGTGATCACGCGGATGCCCACTTCCATCGAGCTATTGCCGGTGTAGTTCACCGATGCGAGGAAGGTGACCAATTCGCCGACGTGGATCGGCTGCAGGAACATGACCTGGTCCACCGACAGCGTCACCACATAACTCCCCGAGTAACGGCTAGCGCAGGCATAGGCAACGCTGTCGAGGTATTTCAGGATCGTGCCGCCGTGGACATTGCCGGCAAAATTGGCCATGTCCGGCGTCATCAAAACGGTCATGGTCAGTTCGTTTGCCGACCAGCTTGGCTGATTTTCCATCGTGAGGATCAGGTGAGTGGTTGAGTTGAATGGTGCAAACACATTATGCAGCATCCGTGCACGCTGCGTCAGCTTATCCATTTGCTGATGACCATCCTAAAGGAGCAAACCGAGCCGCAAAAATCGAAGCTGGACATTACTTCATTTGTGTAATATATATTGCAATGCGCTGAATGCCCAGGTGACGCTGTTGCGCGAACAGCAGCAAATGCTGCAGATCGGCGCACGCAAACTCGACGCGTACGTGACCCTGATGGCCGCGCTGGGTGGCGGTGTCGAAACCAGATTGCCTTGAGACACAAGCTACAATCCCGCTACTTTTCATAGATAGGGACGACATCGTCATGAGCATTTTTGAATCGACCAGCAAGCGGCTGCAAAACCTGAAGGCGCGCATTCCCGACTTCCCGCTTGAAAAAATGCGCCTGGTGCGTCTGACCTATCACGTGCAGAAGAATATGCGCGATCTGACCAACGCCGCCCTCAAGCAGCATGACCTGGTCGACGCCAGCTATCTGGTGCTGACCGTGCTGTACGGCAGCGAAGACGAGACCTCGAGCGCGTCGGCGCTGGGCGTGGCCTGCAATGAAAAGCCGGCCAACCTGACGCGCCTGTGCAACGACCTGGAGGCGCGCTGCCCTTCCCGCTTCCGGTCCGGCCCGCGCATCCGCCTGGCCGGCCGCCGTCTGGCGCGCCTGGGCCGCGGTCGAAGGCGAACGCTGGATATTCGTGGGCAAGGTCATGGCCGCCGCCTTTCTCGCGCTGTGGCTGGCCTACCTCCTGGAACTCGACTCGCCGGCGACCGCCAATGAGGACCAGGGCATAGGTCGCCAGCACCTGCGACAGGTGGTCGCGCGGTACAGGCGGCGCAGCGGCGATATTTCCAGCAGCATGCCGAGGACGGCGGTGGCGGCCATCGCCAGCAGACAGGTAGGCGCCGACCATGTACAGCGGGCCATGGGCCAGGTTGATCATGTCCATGATGCCGAGCACCAGGGTCGGGCCGGCGGCCAGGAGGAACAGCATCAGCCCGAACTGCAGGCCGTTGAGCGATTGCTCGATCAGCAAAAGGTTCATGGCCTGCCCGCCACGCTGGCCAGGCGCACCAGGCTGGCGGCGACCTTGCCCACGATCTGCTGCGACGCGGCCACGACCAGCTGGCCGTCGGCCTCGAAAGCGCCGGCGGCCAGCGGCAATGCCACTTCCTCGCCGAGCACGGTGGCGCCCAACTTGCCGAAGATGGCGCGCAGGTGGCCTAGGCCGCGCACGCCGCCATACGCGCTTACCGAGGCGGCCATCAGCGCCACCGGCTTGCCGGCATAAGGCTCGAGGGCGGCACCGTCGCCGGCCGGCCGCGAGCACCAGTCGAGGGTATTTTTCAGTACGCCACTGACCGAGCCGTTGTACTCGGGCGAGGCGACCAGCATGCCGTCGCAGTCGAGCATCAGGCGGCGCAGCTGACGCGCCGCAGCAGGCACCCCGAACGCGCTCTCGTGGTCGCCGTCATACAGCGGCAGCAGAAAGTCGCGCAGGTCGACTTCGACGACAGTGGCGCCGGCCTCGCGAGCGTGCGCCACCGCGACCTTCAGCAGCTTGCGGTTGTACGACTCCTCGCGCAAGCTGCCGGCAAAGGCGAGGATGATGGGAGGTTTT
>DASRXO010000808.1:0-3160 GCA_035654095.1 Telluria sp. | reverse complement strand
CGGCGTGCTGGGCGCGCTCAGCGCGACCACGCTGGCCGGCCTCAGCAACGACGTGTTCTTCCAGGTCGGCCTGCTCACCACCATCGGCTTGTCGGCCAAGAACGCGATCCTGATCGTCGAGTTTGCCCGCGAGTTGCACGCCGGGGGCAAGAGCGCGATCGAGGCCGCGATCGACGCGGCCAAGATGCGGCTGCGGCCGATCGTGATGACCTCGATGGCCTTCGTGCTCGGCGTGCTGCCGCTGGCGCTCTCGAACGGCGCCGGCTCGGCCAGCCAGAATTCGATCGGCACCGGCGTGATCGGCGGCATGCTGACCGCGACCTTCCTGGCCACCTTCCTGATCCCGATGCTGTTCGTGGTCGTTACCAACAAGCTGAGCAAGGCCAAGCGGCCGGCTGACGCCACGCTGCCTCTGCCGGCCCCCGAAACTGGAGCACACTGATATGACATTCGCCCAATCCCTGTTGTGCGGCGCCGCCGCGGCGCTGGTCGGCGGCTGCGCCGCCTTGCAGCCGACCTATCAGCAACCGGCCGCGCCGGTGGCCGCCGCCTATCCGAGCGGCGAAGCGTACCGGCAGGCCGGCGGCGGCGGCGCCACGCCGGCCACCGACATCGGCTGGCGCGAGTTCCTCGCCGATCCGCGCCTGCAGCAACTGGTCGGCCTGGCGCTGCATAACAACCGCGACCTGCGGATCGCGGTGCTCAATATGGAGCGGGCGCGGGCGCAATACCAGCTCCAGCGCGCCAGCCTGTTCCCGCAGCTGAATGCGGGCGCGAATGCCGGTCGCCAGGGCGGGCCGGCCGCGGTCAGCCCCGGCAACAGCTATGCGGCCAGCCTGACCGCCTCGTGGGAAGCCGATTTCTTCGGCCGCCTGCACAGCATGTCGGACTCCGCCGCCCAGCAATACCTGGCCAGCGCCTACGGCCGCCAGGCGGCCGAGATCATGCTGGTGGCGAACGTCGCCGACCAGTACCTGACCATGCTCGCCTTCGACGAGCAACTGGTGGTGACCCAGAAAACGCTGGAGGCGGCGCAAGCGTCGTACAAGATCATCGAGCTGCAGTTCAACACCGGCACCGCGCCCGAGCTCGACCTGCGGCTGGCGCAGATCACGGTCGAGCAGGCGCTGGCCAGCCACGCGGCCCAGGTCCGGTTCCGGGCCCAGGCCGAGAACGCGCTGGTGCTGCTGGTCGGCCAGTCCTTGCCGGCCGCCAGCGGCCCCTCGCCGCGGCTGGAGCAGGAAGGGATCCTGGCCGACGTGCCGGCCGGGCTGCCGTCCGAGCTGTTGACGCGCCGCCCCGACATCCTGCAGGCCGAGGCGCTGCTGCGCGCCGAGCATGCCGACATCGGCGCCGCGCGCGCCGCCTTCTTCCCGCAGATCAACCTGACGGCCAGCCTGGGCAGCGTCAGCAGCACGCTGGGCGGCCTGTTCGCGGCCGGCTCCGGCGCCTGGGCCTTCGCGCCCGCGCTGCTGGCGCCGATCTTCGACGCCGGCGCCAACCGCGCCCGGTTCGACATGGCGCTGCTGCAGAAGGACGTCGGCGTGGCCGAATACGAAAAGGCGATCCAGACCGCGTTCCGCGAAGTGGCGGACGGGCTGGCCGCGCGCGGCACCTACGACGACCAGCTGGCCGCGCTGCAGCGCGATGTCGGCGCCGAGCAGCGCCGGCTCGAGCTGGCCAATCTGCGCTACACCAACGGGGTCGACGACTACCTGAGCGTGCTGACCGCCCAGACCGACCTGTACAACGCGCAGAGCGCGCTGGTGACGGCGCGCCTGAACCGGCTCACCAGCCTGGTCGACCTGTACCGCGCGCTGGGCGGCGGCTGGCGCGAGCGCAGCGGCGAGCCGCGGCCGGCGCCGGCGGCCGCGTGAGGTATATTATGTTGCGCCTGGCCGGCAGCGCCGAGATGCCGATGGAACGATCATGAAACTGTTACTGGTGGAAGACAACGAGCGCGTCGCGCATTTCGTGAAGAAGGGCCTGACCGAAGCCGGCCATACCGTGGACCGCTGCGACAACGGCCGCGACGGCATGTTCCTCGCGTCCAGCGAGACCTACGACGCGATCATCATGGACCGCATGCTGCCCGGCGGGATCGACGGCCTCGGCATCGTCGAGGCGCTGCGCAAGATGGGCAACCGGGTGCCGATCCTGATCCTCAGCGCGCTGGGCGAGGTCGACGAGCGCATCAAGGGCCTGCGCAGCGGCGGCGACGACTACCTGGCCAAGCCGTTTGCCTTCGGCGAACTGCTGGCGCGGCTCGACGCCCTGCTGCGCCGCACCCAGGAGCGGCCGGTCGACACCACGCTGGTGGTCGACGACCTGTGCATGGACCTGCTGGCGCACAAGGTCACGCGCGGCGGCAAGGCGGTGGTGCTGCAGCCGCGCGAATTCAAGCTGCTCGAATACCTGATGCGGCATGCGAACCAGGTGGTCACCCGCACCATGTTGCTGGAAAACGTGTGGGACTATAACTTCGATCCCCAGACCAACGTCATCGATGTCCATGTGAGCAAGCTGCGCCAGAAGATCGACGCCGGCAGCGCGCGTCCGCTGTTGCGCACGGTGCGCAGCGCCGGTTACATGCTGGCCACCGATGCCTAGCTCGGTCCGTTTTTCGGCACTCAATGTGGCGCTCTGGTACGTGGCGGTCAGCGTCGTGGTGCTGGTCATGTTCGCCACGCCGCTGTGGTATGTGTGGCGCAACACGGTCGAGCAGGGCCGCACCGAGCTGCTGCAGCAAGACGCGCACAGCCTCGGCGAGTTGTTCGCGACCCAGGGCGAGGCAGCCACCAGCGCGGCGATCGAGGCGCGGATCCGCAACTGGCCGCCCGGCACGCGCCAACTCATCCTGCTGACCGACGGTAGGCTGAGCAAGCGCGCCGGCAATTTGCCGGCCTGGCCGCGCCAGGTGACGGCCAGCGGCCTGCAGGTGCGGCCGATCGAGGTGCACGGCCGCATGGTCAGCGCCTCCCTGCTGCACCTGATCCTGCCCGACGGCTACCACCTGCTGGTGGGGCTCGATATCGAACGCTTCGAGACGCTGGAAAACCTGTTCCTGTATGGCTTGCTGGGCTGCGTGGCCACGGTCTTGCTGTCCGCCGCGTTCGGCGGCCTGACGATCCGGCGCGCGCTGCTGGCGCGGGTGCACGGC
>DASRXO010000807.1:0-5741 GCA_035654095.1 Telluria sp. | reverse complement strand
TTCCACGCGATGACCGCCTCACCGTGCCAGAGCGCGCCGTCGGCATCGGTGCGCACTACGCTCATCGACAACTCGGCAGGCGGCGGGATGCTGGCCTTGTACACACGCGGCCCGGCCGGCGGCGGCGCTTCCGGCGGTGCGGATGCGGGCGGCGGCGCTGGCGTCTCGGCGGCGGCAGGCGCTGGTGCCGATTGTACGTCGGCGCTCGCATCGGCAGCGCCAGCCTGCATCGCGGCAACGGGAGCCGCATCGTTCGGCGCACTCGCAAGCGGGCCGGGATCGGCCGCCGCCGATGCGGCCGCCGGCACAGCCACGGCATGCGTCCGCCGCGCGTGCACGGCGGGCTTGGGCCTGGCCGCGACGGCGGCTGGGGCAGGCGGGGCGGCCGCCGCCGGCGCGGCCGGCGCCATGTGCAGCTCGGCGGTGATGGCCGGCTCGTCCGGCTCCGGCGCGGGCGCGGGCGGCGCAAGCTGGCTCAATTGCGGGCCGAGCCAGCCGATCGCCGCGTAGTGCAACAGCAGCGTCGCCACACACAGCACCAGCACACGGCGGCGTTGGGAGATGAACGTGGCGATGGTCATAGGCGTAGTGTAACGTGCCGGCGCAGTTTTCCGCTGACAGGGCCGCCGATTATCTGCTACGCTAAGGCCTCATACAACGGAGACGCCCATGCTCAAACCCCAAATGCCCAACATCCCCGGTGTCGGTGCGGTAGCGGATACGCTGGACTTCGTCAAAAACCTGTGGGGCAGCATGAGCGTGCCCGGCTTGAGCATTCCGGGCATGACCGTGCCCACCCTCTCGGTCGAGGAACTCGACAAGAAAATCGCCGACCTGAAGGCCGTCGAGGCCTGGCTCAACGTCAATCTGTCGATGCTGCGCGGGACCATCCAGGCGCTCGAAATCCAGCGCGGCACGATCTCGACCTTGAAGTCGATGGGCGCCTCGCTGGCCGCCGCGGTCACCCAGCCGGGCGCGAACGAAAAATCGATTTTGGCGGCCGCGCCCTACGCGTCGGCCTTCTTCGCCCAGCCGGTGGCGCAAGCGGCGGCCGAGGTGGCCAAGCCCGCGCACAGGCCGGAACCGGAGCCCGCCAAGGCCGAGGCGCCGGCGGCCGGCACCCTGCCCAACCCCAGCGCATGGTGGAACTTATTGCAGGATCAATTCAAGCAGGCGGTGAGCACCGCCATGTCGCCCGACGCGATGGCCGGGGCGGCGAAGGCCGTATCGGCCAAGGTGCCCGCCAAGCCGGCCGCCAAGCGCGCCCCGGCCAAGCGGGCCACGACCAAGGGCGGGCCCGCCAAGCCCAAGGCCACCGAGGGCTGAAGCCGGCCCTCAGGCCAGGCGCTGGATGCGCACGGCGTCGATCAGCCCGTCGGCGTCGCGCTTGATGGTGGAAACGCTAATCAAGCCTTCTTCGGCCATCTGATGGACTTGTTCTTGCACTGCCTGGAACGTTCGTAAGCTGTCGCCTTTGGCCGCCACTGGACGGATCCAGGCACTGTTGCCAACTCTCATCTTTTCGTAGACTTCCCTGGCGATGTCGCGCATGTATGTCCCTTTCCCGAGATGAAGCGGGGCCTCCCGCGGAGCTTTCAGTTTATCACCAGCAAGCACGCGCACAAGGGGAACGCGCAAGGGCAAACGCTCAGGGTCAGGCGGCCTGCTGCGCCTCGCCATCCGCGGGCGCCGCGGTGGACGGCGCCAGCAGGGCCAATTGCTCCATCAGCTGGGCGAAACGCTGCTGCCCGGGCTGGATTTTGTCGACGTGCAGCAACACCTCGGTGGTCTCGGCCGACAGCGCCTCATCGAAGCCATGCGTCTGCATGTGGGAGATCAGGATCTGCGCCGCGTTGAACAAGATGCGCAGGTTGTTCGGCAGCGCCGCGCGCGCGTGGCGCATCCAGTCGACCGCTTCCGGCAGCTTGCCGGTCTTCCACAACAGCACGCCCTGGTTCATCATGTCGGACGCTTCCTTGCGCGAGGAGCGGATCAGGGCGCTGCCCTCGTCGCTCATGCGCGCCTTGTCGAAAATCTTTTGCACGTCGTCCAGCAGCAGCGCGTTGTCGTGGTTGTTCTTGATGACGTAGCACAGCAGTTCGACCGGCGATTCCTTGACGCCGACCGCGAACAGCAGGGTCGCCATGTCCAGGCAGGTGGTGGTGTCGGGTCGCTCGGGACTCAAGGACAGCAGTTCCTCGAGCTCGTCGCCAGCCTTGCGCGCGCGCCGGAAGTCGCCGCTCTCGTGGTAGACCATGCCCTCGGTAATCTTGGCGCGCAACTGGATCTGGTCGGTCGAGAACTCGCGCTGCGCAAGCACCAGCAGTTGCAGCGCTTCCTTGGTCTCGTTCTTGAGGCCGCAGACGCGCGCCAGGCCGAGGTAGGCGTCGGGCGTTTTCATGATCGAATATTCGCCGATCGCGATGCACTTGCGGAAGGCTTTCTCGGCCATGCCCACATTCCCCAGCTTCAGGCAGATCTGCCCCAAGCTGCGCTGGCGCATCACCGAATTGGGCGACAACTGGGCCGCCCGCTCGAGGATGCTGCAGGCCTCCTCGGTCTGGCCCATGTTCTGGTAGGTCAGCGCCAGCTGGTCGTAGGCGTCGATGTAGTAGCGGTTGTCGGCGATCACGCCCTGGAAGATCTGGCGCGCCTGCTCGAACTCGCCGTTGGCCATGCGGATCTTGGCCAGCCCGGCCTTGGCCCACTGGTATTCGCGCTCCTGCATCACGCGCTCGTAGGCTTCGCGCGCCTTCTCCGGCTCGCCACTCTTGAGCATCAGCGCGGCCTTCATGCGCAGCAGTTCGATCTCGTGCACCTTGCTCACTTCGATCTGCGCGTCGCACAGCTTGGCCGCGCGCAGATAATCCTTCTCGGCGTAGGCCTGGTCGATCATCTTGAACACCTGCTTTTTGTGCCACACCCGGTTCAAACGGGTCAGCAGCACGCCCTCGGTGATCGGCTTGATCAGGTAGGCGTCGGGCTGGTGCTCGGCCGCGCCCATCACCGACTCGACGCTTTTCTCGGCCGACACCATCATCCACACGCTGCTCGGCAGCAGCAGGTTGCGCAGGCGTGCCTCTTCCAGCACCTGCTGGCCGTTCTTGCCCTCGCCCAGGTTGTAGTCGCACAGCACCACGTCGTAGCGGATTCGCGACAGCAAGCCCATCGCCTCGCCGCCGCTCGAGGCCTGGTCGATATTCTTGGCGCCGAGGTTGCGCAGGCTCTCGCGCAGCAACTGGCGGATGCCGACGAAATCGTCGACCACCAGGTAATTTTTTTCGGCCCAGTCGACGTTCGAAATCGTCGTCGCCATGGTCGCATCAAGGACGGAGCGACCGATCATGGCAGGGTCAGTACGAAGCAGCCGCCGCCGTATTGGCCGCCGTTTTCCAGCCGCAAGCTGCCGCTGCGCTGGCGATGCTTGTGCATCTTCGCCACTTCGCTGGAAAAGTACAGGCCGAGGCCGGTGCTGTTGGTCAGGAAGTTGACGCCGCTGCTCACCCCGCTCATGGCCGACACGCCGGCCTCCAGCATCGCCGCCGGGTAGCCGCTGCCGTTGTCCTCGACCCGGATTTCGAGACAGCCGTCGACCTTGGCGATCGCGATGCGGATCTTGTCGCGCGTGTAGTGGATGGCGTTGTTGATCGCGTGGCCGACCACGCCGATGATCAGGTCTTCATCGAAGTGCCAGACCAGCTGCGGATCGTAATCGGCTTCGAGTGCGATGCCGCGCGAGTCGAGCAGGATGCGGTCGGCCGACACCACCTGTTCGACCAGGTGGCCGACTTCGAGCGGCTGGATGTCGAACGGGTATTCCGGCTTGCCGACCTGCTTGTACAGTGCCAGCAGCTGGATCAGGTTGTCGTTCAGGCGCTTGGTCTGGTACAGCATGTGCGCCATCTGCGGGTAGGCCGACTCGGTGCGCGGCGAGGCGTCGGCCAGCAGCGATTCCAGCGTGCCGCTGAGCACGCTGATCGAATTTTTCATGTCGTGCGCGGTCGACGCGAGGAACAGGAAGAGTTCCTTCGAACTCGGCGTATCGTCCATCTTCAAAAGCCTCCAGCGCAGTGGCGCTGCCGCCCCACAGCCGTGCAAAAAAGTTTCCCGAAACCAATTATACCGAAAAGCCGCGTCCGGCATTGCAGAATACACCAGCGCTATTGATTATTTCCCAAGCGGGTGTTGTTGCGGCGCCCGCGCAACAGGAAGCGCGCGGGGTCGAGGGCCCGCACCAGGGTCGTTTCAAGCGGCAGCGGCTCGGCTTCGAGTTGCGAAGCGAGCAATTCGGCGGCCAGCGGCGCCCAGATCAGGCCGCGCGAGGCGTACGCGAGCAGGGTATGGAGGCCGGGATGGCGCGCCATGTTGCGCAGGCGCTCGGGTTTGGCGCTGCGGGTGTCGTCGGCCAGGGCGCCGACCAGCGGCAGGCGGTCCGGCGCGACGCTGCGAAAGCCCACGCGGCCGGCCAGCGGGGCAGCGGCGCCGATGCCGGGGTCGCCCAGCATCGAGCGCAGCTTGTCGAGGTTCTGGCGCTGGCTGGCCGCGCTCAGGGCGGGATCGGCGTGCTCGTCATAGCTGGCGCCGGCGCTGCAGATGCCGTGCGCGGGCGGCGTCAGGTAGGCTTCGCGGCACAGCACGAAGGGCAGCGCGGGCACCTGGGCCGCATCGAGATGGGTGACCTGACCGCGCACCGCGTCCAGCGGCAGCGAGGCCGATTGCGCGAGCTGCGCGGCGCCGGCGCCGTTGGCGAGGATGACGGTCGGCGCCTGCGCGACGGTGGCGCCTTGCGCGTCGCGCACCAGCCATTCGCCGTCGCCGCGTTCGAGCGTGACGCTGCCCACGCCGAAGCGCTGGATGAGGCGCTCACCGCAGGCGGCCAGCATCGCCGCGCACACGCTGCCCGGTCGCGCCCACCCGCCCTGGCGGAACAGCCAGGCGCCGTCCGGCGCCAATGGCGCGCCTTTCCACGCTGCGAGTGTGCCGCCGGCCGTGGGATGGTCCAGCAGCGCGCCGACGGCATCGCTGTCCAGCCACTCTGCGAACTCGCGCGGATATCCCCGCTCGGCGGCGATCGCGCGTTGTACCTGCGCGTGGCCGGCGTCGCGCGCCAGTTGCAGCACGCCGCACTGCGCGCCTTCGATCGCCGCGCCGATGCCGCCGATGCCCGCCCAATAGCGCAAGGCGAACAGGTAGGCTGCGCGCGCCAGCCGGGTCGGGATGTTGTCGTCCCGCGACAGCAGCGGCATGAAGATGCCGGCCAGGTTGCCGGACGCTTCCATCGCCGGCTGCGCATGCCGCTCGACCAGCGTGACCTGCCAGCCGCGCGCGCACAGGCGCTCGCAAGCGGCCGCCCCGGCGAGGCCGGCGCCGATCACGACGGCGCGGCGCTCGGGCGCGGTTCGCGGCGCGGCGAACGGTTTGCGGCTGGCGAAGACGGCGCCGCTCCGTGCCGCATCCCACACGAAGCCGGCGGCGGCCAGCGCGGCCTGCCGGTCCGGCGCGAGGCCCGCGGCGGACAGGATGGTGCCGGGCACGCAGAGCCGCGCCAGCGGCCGAGCGAACTCGCCGCGCGCGTCGTTCAACCGGACCGCGTCGAGGCGGGCCGACAACTGCGCCAGCGCTGCGGCAAGCGGGGCGCACAGCAGGTCGAGCGTGATGGCGGCGTCGGCTTGCGGCAGGCGATGAAAACCCGGCAGCATGCCCTCGGCCAGTGCGATGTAGTGCAGGTGCGCCGGCCGCTG
>DASRXO010000806.1:0-3433 GCA_035654095.1 Telluria sp. | reverse complement strand
CGGCCAGTTGCTTGCGTTCGCCCGACAGTTCGACCGCGTCCTTGCCTTCGGCGTGGATGACTACGTGGTAGGGACCGGCCAGTTCGATGGCCTTGAACGCGCCGACCTGGCGCTGTTCGGTGACCAGTTCGCTGCGCGCGGGATCGGCGTGGCTGGGATAGGTGGCGGCGACGCCGGCGGCGAGCAGGGCGGCGAGGGCGGAGTACTTGAGCAGGGATGTCATGTCGTTTTTGTGATTGAAATGAACAGCGGACCGAGGTGTGAACAATACGGTAACGCCGCCCGCGATGCGCGCGGAAAACGACAAACGACCGAAAACGCGTCCTCAAACGCAAAACCCGGGGCCTGAACTGCGCCGCCCGAAAAACCTGCCGCCCAAAAACATGGGGTCACATCTGACATTCGTACATTTCGCTAGCGAAATGTACGAATGTCAGATGTGACCCCATGCCGTGCCTTAGTTTTTGTACTGGTCCAACTGGGTCGACAGCGTGGTTTGGTAGTTTTTCACGAACTCGACAGCCTCGGCCTTGACCTCGGCGCGCGGGCGGCCCAGCGAGGTGTTGATCTGGACGCTGGGCAGGTTCAGGCTGGCCGCGGCGATCGCGGTGTCGGTGCCGGCGGCGGCCGGCGCGTCGGCGGCGAAGGCGGCGCCGGCGGCAAGGAACACGGCAGCAGCGGCGATGAATTTGGTGGCGTTCATGGTAATTCTCCTGTGTGCTTGGTTGAGTGATCGTCGCAACAGCGGCTTGGCGGCGGTGAAGAGCGTTGTTGCTCGTCCATGAAAGCCAGTCTATACGTTGCGCCACCGGCAAAAAAGGCGAATAATCGCAATGCACAATTGCGAACGCCGCAACAATGGGAGACTCAATATGGACCGCTTGCTATCGATGCGGGTATTCGCCAAGGTGGTCGAGCAGGGCAGCTTCGCGCGCGCGGCGGAAGCGCTCGAGATGTCGAACACGGTCGTCACGCGTAACGTCGCCGACCTCGAAACCCACCTCGGCACGCGCCTGCTGAACCGCACCACGCGCAAGCTGTCGCTGACCGAAACCGGCCAGCAGTACCTCGAGCGCGTGCGCCAGATCCTGGTCGATATCGACGATGCCGACGCCGCCGCCTCCTCGGCCCGCTGCAAGCCGAGCGGCACCCTGCGCGTTTACTGCCACCCCGGCTTCGGCCAGGCGCAACTGGCGCCGCTGCTGCCGCTGTACGCGCAGGAAGTGCCCGACGTGCTGCTCGACGTGACCCTGTCCGACCACACCGTCGACCTGGTCGAGGAGGGCTTCGACGTCGGCATCTTCATCGGCCTGCAGAAGTTCGACACCAGCATGATCGCGCGCCGCCTGGCGTCGGCCAGCGTGGTGCTGTGCGCCTCGCCCGACTACCTCAAGCGGCGCGGCGAGCCGGCCAACCCCTGCGACATCAGCGACCACGATTGCCTCAATTTCGCCTTCGAGCAGCTGCGCCACCAGTGGCCGGTGCAGTGGAAGAACAAGCGCCTGAACGTGCCGATCACCAGCCGCATGGTGTCCAACAACGGCGCCGTGCTGCGCCAGGCCGCGCTGGCCGGCATGGGCATCGCGCTGCGCTCTTCGTTCGCGCTGGAGGACGACCTGACCAGCGGCCGCCTGGTCCGGCTGCTCAAGGGCCACCATCTGGGCGAGATGGCGGTGATGATGGTCTATCCGAGCCGGCGCCTGCTGTCGGCCAAGGTGCGCAGCTTCGTCGAGTTCATGAACGCGCGTTTTCCGCATCCGGACAGCGACCCCTGGCTGTCCGCCATGTAGCGTTTGCAGTGGGCCGCCAAGCGTGTATAGTTGTCGTTACGACAGCAAAATGAGCGCGAAAGTAAGGCCACAATGTCCACGCTGACCGTCCGCAAACTCAATATCGACCTGTCCCGGGGTTTTGGACGGCACTGGCTGGGTGGCGACGCCTACCGCACCCACTACTTCAACGCGCTGTCGATGACCTTCCCGATCGGCGAGCAGAACTTCATCGACAGCGTCCGCGCCGCGCCGGAATCGGCGTTGGCCGATCCCGCGCTGCGCGCCCAGGTGCGCGACTTCATCGGGCAGGAGGCCAGCCACCGTTTCGTGCACGCCCAGTTCAACCGCCAGCTCGAGGCCCAGGGCCTGTTCTTCGCGCGCGAGGGTGCGATCGTGCGCCGCTTGCAGCTGCTGGCGCGGCTTGGGCCGCTGAACCGGCTGGCCGTGACCTGCGCGCTCGAACACTATACCGCCGCGCTGGCCGCCGGCGTGCTGACCCATCCGCATTGGATGGGCGACGCCGAACCCGACCTGCGCGTGCTGTGGACCTGGCACGCGGCCGAAGAAACCGAACACAAGGCGGTGGCCTTCGATGTGTACACCGCGGCCGGCGGCGGCTACTGGCGGCGCGTGTTGTGGTTCCTGCACGCGACGCTGTTGCTCGCGCTCGACCTGACGATCCAGAGCGTGCACAATCTGCACCGCGCCGGCGAACTGTGGCGCTGGGCCACCTGGCGCAGCGCGGCGCGCACCTGGTTCGGGCGCGACGGCCTGGCGTGGTACCTGGCCGGACCGCTGCTGTGTTACCTCGCGCCCTCGTTCCATCCGTGGCAGTACGATAACCTGGCGCTGGCGCGGCGCTGGCTGGCGGAAAACGCGGTGTCGTTCCGTGCGGTGGACGACAGCCCGGCGTAAAGGGGTGGCGAAGCGGCGTGCCGAAGTGTCATAATGTCCCCGGCGCGCGATTCAAGGAAAGGTGTGCGTTGTATTCAGGGAGAATAGAATGATCCGCTACATGGGCACGAAGAAGGATATCGAAGGTGCCACCGTTTATGTTTTTGTCGTCAACGGTTTGCAGAAGGAGATACGCGAATCCGCGCTCAAGCAGCATCCCGGCTGTTTTGAAGCCTTGCCCGCGTCGGCGAAAGCCAAGATCGCCGCAAACCGCAATTGGATGTCCAAGTTATGAAGATCGGAGCCGGTAATGAGTAAAGCGCAAGACCAGAAAAAAGAGACCAAGAAGGAACCGGCGAAAACCCTGAAAGAAAAAAAGGAAGCCAAGAAGACCAAGAAGGAAGAGCGCGCGCGTCACTGACCCGCTCACGCTCGCGAGGAACGGGATGCGCCTGGCCATCGGCACGCACGCTCTACGGGCCGCCGCCATCGCCGCGGCGGCCTTGCTGTGGACGGCGCCCGCGCGCGCTGCCCCGTCCACCTTCGGCCCGGTGATCGGCAGCGCGCTGCTGTGCCGCAGCCATCTCGACAACGCCTATTTTTATTCCTATCTGTCGGCCGCTTTCGGCCCCTCCTACAAACACGAGGGCGGCGCCTACTGGTTCAAGGCCGACGCGACCTTGTGGGGCGCACCGGTGACCGATGTGATGGTCAGCGACGACACCAGCGAGCTGGTGTTTCTCGCCGCGGTGACCGATTCCACGCCC
>DASRXO010000805.1:0-11856 GCA_035654095.1 Telluria sp. | reverse complement strand
GGCAAGGCGCCGCGCGGCGCGCGCGCAGAGCCGGTGCTGGCCTTGCGGTCGATGTCCGCCAGGGCCGCCTTCAGGCGTCCGGCCACTACCATTGGCGCGAATCCCTGCTGCACCATCGCGGGCGGCACCGCCACCGGCTGGATCAGGATCGAGGTAGGCCAGGCCTCGCGCAGGATCGCCAGGAAAACCACGGCGCTGAACACTAGCGACAGTGTCAGCGCCAGGGTCTTGACGGCCGGGATCGCGGCCAGGCAGCGCGCGGCCAGCGACGGCTTCGCGGCAGGTGGACTGGCGCGCGCCTTGGTGCGCGCGCCGCGCGTGGGCTCGAAGGGATGGAAGCGTTTCGTCATCGTTTAGGCAGGGGCATCTTGCGGAAGCCGACACCCAGCCGGCTCCAGGCCCAGTTTGCCGACCTCCACTTCAAGCCCGATCATCGCCTTCATGGCGTCGAGGAAAGAGGTATAAAAATCGGCACGCTGGCTCATGACATTTTTCTTTGATGGGTGGGTGAGGAGACTTCATTCTAGAAGCGCGCCGGGTGAGCGCGGGTAGCCAATCCGGCCAAAATCGGCGGGTCCAAGGCCGCCGTCATTGCACCACCTTGCCCCCCACCCGCGTGGCGCCGATCGCCTTCATGTACTCCACCAGCGCCCAGCGCTCGTCGTCGGTGAAGCGGGCGTTGGCATAGTCGTGGCCGGCGTTGGAGTTGCCGGCGATCTGGCGGCCCAGCGCGTCACGCGTATTGAACACGAACGCATTCTCCGGCCGCGCATCGGTGACGAAACCGACTTTCAGCGGATCGAACTCGCGCGCGCCGACGCCGAACGACGCGGGACGCTGGCTCGGCGGCAGCAGCAGGTCGTACAGCGTCGGCACCGAGCCGTTGTGCAGGTAGGGCGGCGTGGCCCAGACTCCGGTCAGCGGCCTGCCCTTGTAGGCGAGGATCGAGTTGGTCTCGCTCATGCAGCGCTGCAGCCGGCTATCCTTGTCGGACAGCTGCGGCGCCGTCGCCATGAGCTGCAGGCTCTCGACGATGTTGGAGTCGGCGAGCGACAAGTCCTGGCGGCGGTCGAACAGCTTGGCGGATGCCAGCTTGCCCTTCAGGTCGGTGCCCACCACGTGGAGCAGCTCGTCCTTCCGGTAGTAGATCGACCCGATCACGGCGGTGCCCAACATATCCGACACCATCCCCGTCTCGCCGTACGGCATGCCGCCGATGACGATGAAGAACCTGCGCGGCGTGTGCTTCAGGCGGCCGCTGTTGGCCTGGTAGGTGTAGGCATTGCAAGCCATCCAGGGATCGGTGCCGATCGGATCCGCGCCCGACAGCGGCGCCATGCTGGCGATGATCGGGGTCGTCAGGTCGTCGCGCGGCAGCACCGCGTGGCACTTGGCGCAGGCGTTCGCGCCGTTGTTGAACAGGGCCTTGCCGGCCTCCCATTTGGCGGCGTCGATGGGCGGGAAAGCGTTGGGCCAGGCGGGCGGCTTGAGGCTGGCGACCTGGGTCTCCAGCGTGATCAGGTTCTTCATCAGGGCGCTGGTCGGGTAGCCGTCGATCGCCGGCCCGAAGGACAGCAGGGTCAGGTCGGCGAACACGCCGGTGACCTCGCCCACGTTCCTGCCCAGCGCGCCGATGTCGAAGCCGCCGCCGATCACCGCGTTCGGGACCATGCCGTTCCACTGCACTTTGTCGTGCTGGTGGATATTCCAGAGGAAGGGATAGCTGACCGGCGCATCCGAGGGATTGCGCGGCTGGTCGGAGCCGACGGTACGCAGCAGCACCTTGTTGTAGATATGGCCGATCGCATCGAGGCGCGCGAAGCCATACTCCACCGTGGTGGCGTTGGCCTGTTCGACCCGCCCCTGCCATTTCACCAGGCTGGCCAACGCACCGTCGAGCAGTTTGCGGTTGGCCGGATTGTCCGATCCGGCCAGCACCTTGCCGGCGAAGCGGTTCCATTTCGCCGGATCGTCCTTGGTCGCCAGCAGCGCCGCGTTCAGCGATTTCATGTAACCCTGGAAGTCGGCCAGGGTGGGCGCGCCTTCGACCCGCATGCGCTTGCCCTGGAAGGTGAACTCGTTGGTGTGGCAGGCCGCGCAATTCATGCCGACCCAGGGTTCCCTGTCCGACTGGCCGGCCTTCCAGCGCAGCTTGGTGATCTCGGAGAACTTGCGGTCGCTCTGGGTGTCGACCGCGAATCCGACCGGCAAGGGCGCCGGATCGGCCGAGGCATCGGTCAGGTAGCGGAAGCGCTCGGTATGACTGCGCAGCAGGATCGGCAAGTCGGAATCGGCTTGTTCAAGCGCCTTGAACCAGCTGAGCGGCAGTAGGCGCGATCCCTGCGACATGGTGTACCACTGCTGCTTCTCGGCCGCGTTCCAGCCCTGGTCGATGACCTCGGTCAGGTCGTCGGCCGTATAGGCCAGCACGGAAACCGTCGCCGCTACCAGTATGAAGCCCGCCTTGAGTCCAGTGCCTCGCCACATATCGCCTCCTGATCGGTTGGATTGTCCTTTCTACAATATCCCTTTTTTCGGCCGGAAATCTATCGAATTGTTGCAAAGGAGACAATGCTGCGCGACGGGCGCTTTGAGAAAGCGCAAACGTGCGCGCGCGCCGCGGGCTACGGTGGCGGTTCGTGCACCATGAAACGCGGAGGACCATGATGGCTACAACAAAACTTGAGAAAGCGGCATGGCAGCCGTACTTCGATCGTCTCTCGAGAACGATGGTCGGCAAGCAAGCTGAAATCGAAGTCGCGTCGCTGAAGCTCGGCGACCAGATCGAGGCGGAATGGGTGCCCTTGCTGGGCATCGCCTACGACCCCAAGAACGATCTGGTCGAAGTCCTCGTCGAGGGTCTCGATCACCTGATCCACAAACCACGTGACATTTACGTCGATTACGGCCCGGCCGGCTTGTCCAGCCTGGAAGTGATCGAGCCCGACGACACGCGCCAGATCATCAGGCTGCGCGATCCGCTGATGCTGCCGGCGGCCTGACCGCAAGGTGCGTCGCGCGCAGAAACGACAAAGGGCTGCGTTCGCACGCAGTCCTCTATTTGCGCCTAGTCGTACCAGTCACTCAACCAGACCCCGCCGCTGGACGACTTCATGATGATGTGCGATTGGCCCGGCCTTGCCCCCATCCAAGACCGCTTTGTATCCGCGGAGTTACATGGACGACATCAAGCGGTCATATATCTTTGCAAGACTATAAACGTTGATTTTGGCCCCGCTTGTTCTCAACGCCTTGGCGCCGGCCCCTGACAAACGTTCATTTCGCTATATCGACCTAGGATAATTCATGCAACTTCGTTCCATCGCCCTGGCTTGCGCCACCCTTGTCTATCTGGCCGGCTGCAACGGCGGCTCCAACGACAGCCCGGCCGCACCCGCCGCGCCACCTGCCTCGACCGCCACCACTTTCACGATGAGCGGCGTCGCCGCCACCGGCGCACCGCTGGTCGGCGTGATCGTCACGGTGACCGACAGCAAGGGTGTCGCGACGCAATCCAGCGCGACCGATGGCAGCGGCAAATATTCGCTGTCCGTGCAAGGCACCGCGCCGTTTGTCTTGACCGCGCCCTTCAACGACGCCGACGGCACCCCGGCCATGCTGTCTTCGGTGGTGGCGCCCGGCGCCGGCGGCGCCAGCGTTAGCGTGGCGGCCAACTTGAATCCACTGACCTCGCTGATCACCCAGCGCGTGTTGGGCATGGTGCCGGCCGGCGCGCCGACCGGCGCGCAAATCACGGCCGCCAATGTGACCCAGGCGCTGATCGCCTCGACCGAACAAAGCGTCGCCGCGGCATTGCAGCCGGCGTTTACCGCCTTGGCCATTCCCGCCGCCTCGACCGCCGATCCGATCGGCGCATCCTACCAGGCAAATGCCGGCGATCCTTTGGACAATATGTTCACCATCGCCCGTTTCACCGTGCACACCGGCCAAGTCGCCATCGGCATCGACAGCGCCCGCAGCGTGGTGACGATTCCCGCGACGGGCGCAATGTCCGCCCCGGTCCCGGCCGCCGCCGCCGCTTCGCTGGCCGCACTCAACGCCGGCCCGACCACCACGGCGATCCAGAACGTGATCGTCATCGTCGGCGAAAACCAGACCTTCGACGCGGTCTTTGCCGCCTACCAGGCGCCCGGCGGCCAGACGGTGAAAAACCTGCTGTCACAAGGCATTATCAATGCGGACGGCACGCCGGGCCCGAACTTCAGCCTGGCAGTACAAAACCAGGGCGCGAATCAGACCGCGTATACCATCAATCCAGCCCGCGGCGGTGCCTACCCGGTATTGCCGCAGCCGGAATTGATCGGCGTGCTGAACGCTTCCCTGCAGGCGCAGGGAGGCGTGCCCGATCCGCGTTTCCCCGCGAACTTGCCCAACGGCCCCTTCCAAAGCAGCAAATACGCCGCTTACGCCCTCAGTGGATCGAATCCGCTGGGCAACCTGACCGGCGATCCGGTACACCGCTTTTTCCAGATGTGGCAGCAGACCGGCGGCGACAATGCCAAACTGGACATGTACACCTGGGTCGCCGCGACGGCCGGCCAAGGCGGCGACACGCCCGGCGTCACGCCGGCCAATCCCGCCCAGGGCGGCGAACTGATGGGCTTCGCCAATATGGCGAGCGGCGACGCGCCTTTCTTCAAGAGCTTGGCCAGCCAATACGCCATCAGCGACAATTACCACCAATCGATCATGGGCGGCACCGGCGCCAATTTTTATACGATCGCCACCGCTGACCTGCCGTACTTCAACACCGCCGGCGCCGCCGCGCCGCCGCCGGCCAACCAGATCGAAAACCCGAATCCGATGGCGCAGACGGCCAACTTCTATACCCAGGACGGTTATAGCGGCGGTTCCTATGTGAATTGCTCGGATACGAGCCAGCCTGGCGTCGCCCCCATCGTCAACTTCCTCACGGCCAAGGGCGTGAAGAGCAATTGCGACGCCGGCAAATACTATCTGGTCAATAACTACGGCCTGGGCTACGACTTGAACGGCGTGGCCCAGCCCATCGGCGCGAACAACTTCAACCTGCCGCCGCAAACCGTGCCAACCATTGCCGAGGCGCTGGCCGCCAATGGCGTGGCATGGAAGTGGTACACCGGCGGCCGTGAGCTGGCCGACGTGACGGCCGATGCCGCCGCCTTCGGCGTGCCGGCGGCGGTGGCGCAGGCGGCCCAATACAATACCATCGGCGACCCGCTGGTGGCATCGAGCAATGTGATGGGCAGCGCGAAACTGAAAGCAGGCCTGGCCGGCCTGACCACGCTGTACAGCGACATCGCCAACAGCACCTTGCCGGCCGTGTCTTTCGTGGTGCCGAAGAACCTCGACAGCGGCCATCCCGGTTATTCGGTGCCGGCCAAGTATGAAGCGTTCCTGCAAGACTTGATCGCCAAGGTCAAGGCGAACCCGAAACTGTGGGCGCACACGGCGATCCTGATCACCACCGACGAGGGCGGCGGCCATTTCGATACCGGTTATATCCAGAACGTCGACTTCTTCGGCGACGGCCCGCGCATTCCGCTGATCGTGGTGTCGCCTCTGGCCCGCAGCAACTATATCGACCACACCTATCACGACCATGCGTCGGTGTTGAAATTTATCGAACGCAACTGGCGCCTGAAGCCTTTGTCGGCGCGCAGCCGCGACAACTTGCCGAACCCGGTCTCGGCCGCCGGCAACGTGTATCAGCCCGTCAACAAAGCCCCGGCGGTCGGCGACCTGATGTCGATGTTCAATTTCTGATTGTCGATGCCGCTGCCATTCGGACGGCGCGGTTGGCTGGGCGGCCTCGCCATCGGTGCCGCCGTATTGCTTGCCGTCGCCTGGCTGGAACCGGGCCGGGCGGCCGCCAGGGCCAGGGCCGATTCCGTCACCATGTGGGTCCGTTATCCCCAGGCCAAGGTGGTGCTGAGCCCGGAGGCGACGCTCGGCAAGCGTCTTTTCTTCGATGCCTCGCTGTCGGCTTCGGGCAAGATGTCTTGCGCCACCTGCCATGACCCCGACCACGCCTACGGGCCGCCCAACGATCTCGCGGTGCAACTGGGCGGCAGCGATCTGAAGCAGGCCGGCACGCGCGCCGTGCCTTCGCTGCGCTACCTGCATTTCACGCCGAAATTCACGCGCCACTATGCGCTGCCGAGTCCGGACGGGGTCGAGGATGAGGGCCCAAGCGGCGGTTTTACCCGCGACGGCGGCGTCGATACCCTGCACGAACAGGCGTTGCGTCCGTTGATGAACCTGAACGAGATGGCCAACAAGGATGCCGCCAGCATCAGCGCCAGGCTGAGACTGGCGCCATCTGCCGGGCACTTCCAGCATTTGTACGGCGCCGACATTTTCAGCCATCCGGCAGCGGCGCTGGAAAAGGCGGCGCTGGCATTGGAAGCGTTCGAGATGGAAGATCCCAGCTTCCGGCCCTACACCAGCAAGTTCGATGCGGCGATGTCCGGCAACGCCAATTTCACGCCGCAGGAATTGCGCGGCTACACCTTGTTCAACAATCCGCACAAGGGCAATTGCGCGAAATGTCATATCGACGCGCCCGGCCCGGGCGGGCGGCCGGCCCAGTTCACCGATTTTGGCCTGGTCGCGCTCGGCGTACCGCGCAATCCAGCCATCCCGGCCAACCGCGATCCGCACTATTTCGATCTCGGCGTTTGCGGCCCGGTGCGCAAGGACATGCGCAAGGAAACAGGTCTTTGCGGTCTGTTCAAGACGCCGACCTTGCGCAACGCCGCCAGCCGCCAAGTGTTTTTCCACAATGGCCGCTTGCACAGCATGGACGAGGTTTTGCATTTTTATGCAGAGCGCGATACCGCCCCCGACAAGTGGTATCCCAAGGTGGGCGGCAAGCTGATCCAGTTCGACGACCTGCCGGCCAAATACCGCGCCAATATCGACCACGTCGATGCGCCGATGAACCGCAAGAAAGGCGAAGCGGCGCCCTTCAACGATGCGGACATCGCCGATCTGCTGGCGTTCATTAAAACCTTGGATGACGGTTATTCGGCTGTTTCCGGCGGCAAGGCGGCGCAACGCGATCCTCGACGCAGCAGAGTCGCGCCGCACCATGAATTTGATGTTGGCGTTCAATAAGCAAGTGAATGCGCCCATTGTCGATCCAGAATTCATCGTCAGTGTGCGCAAGAAGCTCAATCTCGACCAACGCGAGGCCGCCGAGCTATTTGGCGGCGGCGTCAATGCATTTTCGCGTTACGAGAACGGTAAAACGAAGCCACCAGTAGCCCTGGTAAAGCTGCTGAGGCTCCTCGATCGTCATCCGGATCTACTGCCTGAAGTGAAAGCGCAATGAGTCACCGAAAAATCGATTGCGTAAGAAAGCCACGTGTTCAGCGTTACCCTCGACCTGCCGGCCGGCAAACACGAACTGATGGTGGGCGCCGAGAATCTTGGCGCAATTGGATTGGGGGGGCAACCCGGCACTGACCAGGAGCTTGGCTTCGAAGGTCCCTTCCCCGTCGTCCGTAACGGCAAGAGCTTGGTGTTCAGGGTCCGTGAGGCCGGCGCCTATACCTTCACATTGGACGTACGGAACAACGATGCGCTCGTGCTGGCGGTCACACGAGATACGGCGTCCGCTCAATAGCGGCTCCTGCAGAGGTCTTCGCGAAAAACCGCTGCCACCGAATGACACCAAAGATCCAAGATGACGACGCTGAAAAGGCGGGAACAATCCCTTGCGTCGACCGATTGCAATCCCTTTCCTCCTGGCTGCAAAGCCCGAAAAATTCAATCACGCCTGAAATGAACAAAGGCCTACACGCCGCGCAGTGAGGTACCGCAGCAACTGCCTTGCAATTGAATCGGAGGGCATTTCACGCTGCCGTAGGAACAAAATACGCAGCAGTCGCCAGGTTTCGGACGGAGTACGACGGCGCAGCCCGTGCATTCGTAGTAGTACTGGCATGCATCGGCCGGCATGGTTTCCTGCTTGCTCATCCCGCAATGCGGACAGGTCAGGACTGATTCAACGATTGCTTCGGTCTTCATGCAGTCCTTCCTGATGTTGGCGAACAGGCAGCGTCCGTTGTTGGCAAAATCAAAGGACGGAGCGATGCCATTGCCCATTAATTATTTCTTCACCGTCGATGGATAAGCCGCCTTCATCGCCGCGCTGATCGAGGCCTCGGGATCGAATATCGCGATGATCTCATCGGCCACCGCGCGCACCTGCGGCGAGCGGCGCACTTCTTCGTGCATGACCATCCACAACTTGCGCCGGACCGGGCATGGCGGCGTGTCGACGCAAATCAGCTTGCGCGGCGCGTGCTCGGCCACGTAGCGCGGCAGGACTGCGACACCGCATCCCGCCAGCGCCGCCTGCAGCAGCGCACCGAGCTCATTCGAGCGCAGGCTGTAGCGGCGCTTGCCGCGAATTTTGTCCAGCCATTCCTGATGAGGCGTATCGAGCTGCAAATCGTCATAGCCGATAAACTCCCACTGCTCGGGCGCGCGGCTGGCGAGATAATCTACGTCGGCATACAAGGCGTAGTCGACGTGGCCGAGTAATTTGACCACCAGGCCCGGTGCGGTTGGCCTGGCAAAGCGCAAGGCGATGTCAGACTGGCGTCGCGTCAGGTCCGTGATACGCGCTTCACCGCGCAGGTCGATCTCGACAGCGGGTAGGCGGCGCAGAAACTCGCGCATGCGCGGCGCTAGAAGGTAGGCGGCCATCGCCGGGGGCGCCGAGATTCTGACCGTGCCCGCGACTTCGGCGCCCCCTTGCGCCGCGCATAGCAAGGCATGCATGCCGTCCTCAACCTTACGCGCATGTGGCAATAGCGCGGTGCCGGCAGCGGTCAGTGACCAGCCCTTGGGAAAGCGATCGAACAAATGCGTTTTTAATGCGGCTTCGAGCGCATCGATGCGGCGCGCCACAGTCGTATGTTCCACGCCCGCCGCGCGCGCGGCGCCCGACAGCGTACCGGCCTCGCACAGCGCCAGGAAAAAGCGTAGGTCGTCCCAGTCCGGATTCTGCATATGTGCAATTATGCACCCAACATGTGCGCATTTATGGAATTTTGTTCAGGTGACGAAACGGATATCGTGGTGCTTTCAACCTCAACTGGAGTCCATCATGCGTAAAACGATTGCCGGCGTAGTGCTTGCAAGCCTGCTTCCTGCCTTACACGCGGCCGAACCTGCTGTCAGTGCGCTGAAAGGCACCTGGACACTGGTCGCCGCCGATGTCGAATATGCGGACGGACGGCGCCTGCGCGATTACGGTTCCGCGCCCAAGGGCAGGCTGTTCATCGACCAGCAGGGACACTACTCGCTGCAAATCTTCAAGTCGGAGCGACCCGCGTTCGCGACCATCGACAAGAATGCCGGCACAGACGCAGAGTTCAAGGCGGCCGTGCTTGGTTCGAGCACCCACTATGGCACCATCGACATGGAAGGCAATGTGCTGATCTTTCACGTCGAAGGGGCTTCTTTTCCGAATTGGGAAGGCACGGCGCAGCGGCGCAGTTTTGAACTCAAGGGCAACGAGCTGAGCTATCGGGTGCCCCCTCGGCAAGATGGCGGAACGCCGATCTCCGTGTGGCATAGGCTCATGTAAGGGGCGCCGCGCTATCCAAACCTGAAGGATATGCGCATCTGGCGCCGGCACAGGTGGCGCGGCGTGCGGAAATCGTCGGGAAGATCCTCAGCGACACAAATTTGTACAGCGGAACCGTAAGCCACAATGGCAAAAGGGCCACATCTCGCGATGTGGCCCTTGCATTCTGGCTCCCCGACCTGGACTCGAACCAGGGACCTGCGGATTAACAGTCCGTCGCTCTACCAACTGAGCTATCAGGGAAAAGAGGCAACATTGTATATGTGCCAGGCGGCGCTGTCAAGATTCCGACTTTTGCCTGCCGCCCAACTCATCTATCGCTGCCACCTGTCGAAGCGCGGTTTCCCGCGATCCGAAGAAGCAAGATCTTAAAGGACTTTCGCAATCGCGTCAATGACGAGATCGATATTTTTCGAGTTCAGCGCAGCCACGCAGATGCGCCCGGTATCGATCGCGTAGATCGATTCGGCGCGCAGCTTCTCGACTTGCGCCTTGGTCAATCCGGAGTACGAGAACATGCCGACTTGCTGGCGCACGAATTCGAAATCGCGGCCCGGCACCTTGTCCTTCAGCTTCTTGACGAAGGCATCGCGCGTCTCGCGGATGCGCACGCGCATGCCGGCCAGCTCGTCTTCCCACAACTGGCGCAGCTCGGGCGTGGTCAGCACGGTGGCGACCACCTTGCCGCCGTGGAGCGGCGGGTTCGAGTAGTTGGTACGCACCACGCGCTTGAGTTGCGACATCACGCGCCCCGCCTCTTCGGTGGTCGCGGCCACCACGCTCAACGCGCCCACGCGCTCACCGTACAGCGAGAACGATTTCGAGAACGAGTTCGACACCAGCAGCGGGCCGCCGGCCGCGGCGAAGCGGCGCACCACCGCGCCGTCTTCGGCGATGCCCGCGCCGAAGCCCTGGTAGGCCATGTCGAGGAAGGGAATCAAGCCGCCGGCGATGACCGCGGCGATCACCTCATCCCACTGCGCGGCGCTCAGGTCGGCGCCGGTCGGGTTGTGGCAGCAGGCGTGCAGCAGCACGATCGCACCGCGCGGCATCGCCTTCAGCGACGCCATCATGCCGCTGAAATCGACGCCGTGCGTGACCGCGTCGTAGTAGGTGTAATTGTTGACCTTGAAGCCGGCGCTCTCGAACAGCGCGCGGTGATTCTCCCAGCTTGGGTCGCTGATGTAGACGTCCGAACCCGGCGCGAAACGCTGCAGGAAATCGGCGCCGATCTTGAGCGCGCCAGTGCCGCCGATGGCTTGCATGGTGACCGCACGCTTCTCTTGAATAATCGGGCTGTCGGCGCCAAATACCAACTCTTGCACCGCCTTGTCGTAGGCCGCCAGGCCTTCGATCGGCAGGTAGGTCCGCGGGGCTTGCTGTTCCATCAAAATAGCTTCCGCCTTGCGCACGCAATTGAGCAGCGGTACCTTGCCATTGTCGTCATAATAGACGCCCACGCCGAGGTTGATTTTGGCGGGGTTGGTGTCGGCGTTGAACGCTTCGGTGATCCCCAGGATAGGATCGCGTGGGGCCATGTCGATGGCGCTGAAGATGCTGGCTGAGGCGGTGGAAGTCATCGTGGTAAACTTGATTGTAGCGGTTGTATAGACAGCGACCCATATTCCATAAGGGCCGCAAGCGGACTCCCATTCTAACAAAGGTCTGATCGTATGGCTGATTTACCCGTCGCACATGACCCGGCGCCGACCGTGGTCACCTTCCCCGATTCACCGTTCAAGCTGCACCAGCCCTTCCCGCCCGCCGGCGACCAGCCGACCGCGATCGAGGGCCTGATCGAGGGCATCAACGACGGCCTGTCGTTCCAGACCCTGCTCGGCGTGACCGGCTCGGGCAAGACCTACACCATGGCCAACGTGATCGCGCGCGCCGGACGGCCGGCCATCGTGTTCGCGCCGAACAAGACGCTGGCCGCGCAGCTGTATGCCGAGTTCCGCGAGTTCTTCCCCGAGAACGCGGTCGAATACTTCGTCAGCTACTACGACTACTACCAGCCGGAAGCCTACGTGCCGCAGCGCGACCTGTTCATCGAAAAGGACTCGTCGATCAACGAGCATATCGAGCAGATGCGCCTGTCGTGCACCAAGTCGCTGATGGAGCGGCGCGACGTGATCATCGTGGCCACGGTGTCGGCGATCTACGGTATCGGCAACCCGAGCGAATACCACCAGATGATCCTGACCTTGCGCCACAAGGACAAGGTCGCGCAGCGCGACATCATCGCGCGCCTG
>DASRXO010000804.1:0-3174 GCA_035654095.1 Telluria sp. | reverse complement strand
ACCGCACGCGGCTCGGACATCAGCCTGATCCCGCAGTATCGCGGACCGCGCAAGATGATCCAGTGGGCGGCGGCCAAGGCGGACGGCATCATCACCGTCTGCAACGCCTTGAAGACCGAGCTGGCCGAACTCGGCGTCGATCCGGCCAAGATCACGCCCTTGCGCAATGGCGTCGACTTGCAGCGCTTCCAGCCCAGCGATCGCAGCGTGCTGCGCAGCGACATCGCGCTGGACGGCTTCGTCCTGCTGTCGGTCGGCCACTTGGTGCCGGTCAAGGGGCATGAGCTGGCGATCGGCGCGCTGCCGATGCTGCCTGGCGTGACCCTGCTGATCGCCGGCAGCGGCGCCGAGCAGCAGCGCCTCGAAGCGTTGGCACACGAACTGAAGGTGTGGGACAGGGTGCGCTTCCTTGGCAGCGTGCCGCAGCATGTGCTGGTGCGCTTCTACGGCGCGGCCGATGCGCTGGTGCTGGCCTCGAGCCGCGAAGGCTGGGCCAATGTGCTGCTTGAGTCGATGGCGTGCGGCACGCCGGTGGTCGCCAGCAATGTCTGGGGCACGCCGGAGGTGGTGGCCGCGCCCGAAGCCGGGGTGCTGATGCGCGAGCGCAGCGCGCAAGGCGTGGCCGACGCGGTCAACGCCCTGCGCGCAAACTATCCGGACCGCGCCGCCACGCGACGCTATGCGGAAGGCTTCAGCTGGGAAGCCACGACGCAGGGACAATTACGCTTGTTCTCATCGGTCATGCAAGGCCGTCGCCACCCTCATGTCATCGGTGAGCCGGCCAAGCACACCTGAGCCCAACTGCGCAATTTCCAGCGAAGCCAGGCCTTGACCGCAGCAAGCTGTTTGACTGTGTGCTGACCGCGCAACATGGTTTGCAATTTTGACACCGGTTGCAAGTGCAAGATGTTAGACTCTGATGTCATTATTGCTCCGAGCGAGCGCTTCAATCGTTCTGCTGGTGTTACCACGAGGATGAGAAAAATGGAATCATCGAGCATAGCACCGCCATATGCGCATTGGGAACGGACGGAGATGCTGGCGTACCTGCCGCCCACGGTACGCCGGGTTCTCGACGTCGGGTGCAATACAGGCGCGTTTGGCCAGGCGATAAAGAAGAAAATCGGTGCTGAGGTGTGGGGCATCGAGCCGAATCCGGAGGCCGCTGCCATCGCCTCGACACACCTCGACCATGTTTTGGTCAGCGTCTTCAATGAGGAACTCCCATTGCCGGACAATTTCTTCGACGCGATCACCTTTAACGATGTGCTCGAACACATGCCGGATCCATGGGCCGCCCTTAAATTGGCTGCGTCGAAACTGACTCCCGACGGCGTCGTGATCGTGTCGATTCCCAACTTGCGGCATATCGACAATCTCGTTCACATAATGCGCGAGCGCGATTTTCAGTATGAGGCAACGGGGATCCGAGACCGGACTCATTTGCGTTTTTTTACGAGAAAGAGTGCGCCGCGGCTCTTTGACGGCAGCGGATTGACCCTCACTCGGCTGGAGGGCATCAATGAGGAATGCTTTCCGTCGCTGCTGCGGAAAATCGCATACTTTGTCTTCAAAAATTATTTGGACGACACCCGGCACATACAATACGCCATCGTTGCCAAGCGGGTAAACGCAGCGACGCCGTGACGCCACGGCCATCGCACTCCCGCATCAGTCATTGGACAGATGCAACGCGTGCCCCACCAGGCGTTGTTGACGGATTGGGCGTTTCAAAAGTATTTCCCCGTCGCCTGCAACAATGACTGGGATAACAGGGTTTTGTCGCTGCCAGTAATAGCCAGCGGCCCTTGCCGCAGTCCCGGCAATCTTTTACCCGAGTCTCAGTGAATATCCGTAAATCCCTTATCTTCTCCTACCTAGCCGCTACGCGAGCCTGGTAATCAATATCATCTCATCGATGGTGATCGCCCGCCTGCTCACGCCGGCAGACATCGGCGTGTTCTCGGTCACCATGGTGTTGCTGACCTTCGTTGCGAGCGTGCGCGACATGGGCGCGGGCGGTTACCTCGTCCAGGAAAAGGAAATCACGATCGACCGGATTCGCGCGGTGTGGGCGGTGCAGCTGGGCCTCGGAATATTCTTGTCCTTGCTGGTTCTTGCCGCGAGTGTTCCGGTCGCGCTGGGGGCGCATCCCAAGTGTTGCGCGGGACGGCGATCACCACGGTAGTGGCGGTCGTCCCCATCGCGATTGGCGCCGTCGGCGGACTCACGCTGATGGGGATTTGCCTGGCCGTCACGAGCGCTTGGCGCACCTACTACTGGCTCCAACAAACAAAGGGAGTCGTACATTTTGAGTGGCGGGAGCTAGCGCAGGCCCTGGGCGCCAGCGCGATCGTCGGCATTGGCGGCGCCATCGGGCCTGCGCTGGCCTTCGCGATTTTTGGATCGCATCCAAGCAATGTGTGGTCACAAGACTGCCCGGGCGCTGCCGGTAAAACGCCGTGATGCACGGCGAGAATACGAAAGCACCACGTTGCGCCAAGCGCAGCCAGAGCAAGGTGTCTTCCGGCCCCTCGAAACTCGCGTCGAAATTACCGGCGGCGGTCAGGGCGGAACGCTTGATCAGCGTGGCGCCAGTCCACACAAAGTGCGTGCTGGCGGTCGCGCCGAAAGGGTCCTGCATGAACATTGGTTCGCCCGCGGCAAAGCTGTTCGCAAATTGGCTGCGGGCGCGCGGACCGAGCCCAATGTGCCCGACCGGCTCGGCCGCCGGCATCTGCTCGAACCAGGCAAAGTCCGGCCCGGATGGGCAAGCATGACGTCCTTCAGTTCGACCTTGGCCGGGACCGGCGATGCGTCATCGACCACGATGATCGTCGGCGGGACAACCTGCACCTGCGCCAGCGCCGAAGCGATCGCCTTGAGCAGGATGCCCGATTCGCGCTGGTAAAACGGAATAATGACGGCGATCGAATCAGCCATGCTGCGCCTCGCGCTGTTTGAACCACTGCTCCAGCATCATCAGCACCCAGACCATGGTGCCGTGATAGCCGGCGTGCTCCTGCAGGTGCACGTCGACCAGGTTGTCGATGAAGTCGGCGCGCACTATCTTGCGCGCCTTCAGGTCGTGCAGGCTGTCGATCGCCAGCTGCTTGAGCGCCGGATGCTGGGTCAGCCAGACGCCGAATGGCAGCCCGAAGCCGTGCTTCTGCT
>DASRXO010000803.1:0-2369 GCA_035654095.1 Telluria sp. | reverse complement strand
AAGCGCATCCTGGTGGTCGGGAAGGTCGCCGACAGCCTGCCGCTGCAAACCGGCGGCTGGAGCTTGTCCTGGCAGGGCACCGACAACAAGAACAGTGACTTCCCGAATGGCGACACCATCCTCGCCGGCATCGTGGAAGCGGCCGGCGCCGCCAACGTGGTCTACAGCGCCGACGCGGCCGGCGTCGACGTAGCGAAGTTCGACGCGGTGATCGCGGTGATCGGCGAAACGCCGTACGCCGAAATGATGGGCGACATCGGCCCGTCCGGCACCTTGCGCCACAGCGGCCGCTATCCGGAAGACCTGGCCGTGCTGCAGGCGGTGGCCGGCAAGGGCAAGCCGGTGATCACGCTGCTGGCGGCTGGCCGCCCGCTGTACGTCAACGACTTGATGAACCTGTCCGACAGTTTCGTGATGGCCTGGCTGCCCGGCACCGAGGGCAAGGGCGTGGCCGACGTGCTGTTCAGCCGCGACGCCAAAGGCTTCCGCGGCACGCTGTCGTTCTCGTGGCCGAAGTCGGTGTGCCAGACGCCGTTGAACCTGGGCGACAAGGACTACGCGCCGCTGTTCGCGGTCGGTTATGGCCTCGACTACCGCAGCAAGAACCAGGTCGGCAAGCTGGAAGCCGAATGGCCGGCCGGCGGCTGCGGCGTGACCACCTCCTACCCGGTGTTCAACCAGGCCGACCGCGCCACCTGGCCGCTGTACGTCGTCAGCGGCGGCCAGCGCATCGCGCTCGGCTCCGACCTGAACCGCGTGCTCACGCTGCCCACGGTGACGGTCGAAACCGCGCAGGTCAACACCCAGCAGGACGCCAAGCTGGTTAGCTGGACCGGCGCCGCCACACTCGAAGCGCACGGCGCCAAGCCGGCCGCGCTGCCGGCCTTCGCCACCGCCGACGGCGCGCTGCAGTTCGACACCATCGTCAAGGCGGCGCCGCAAGGCCCGGTACAGCTGGCGCTGGGCGCCGCGTCGCTCGACCTGTCGGCCGTGTTCCGGCGGCTCGCCGGCAAACCGAAGCAGACCGTCAAGATCCCGCTGGCCTGCTTCACCGCCAAGGGCGCCGACCTGGCGCACGTCGACACGCCGTTCAGCGTGGCCGCCGGCGCCGGCTTCAAGGCCGCCTTCGCCAACATCCAGGTGGTGGGCGGCGCGGCCAAGGACAAGGATGCGATCGATTGCGCGGAGCTGAAATGAACCCGATAGCCGTACCGCGCCTGCTGGCCGACGTCGGCGGCACCAACGCCCGCTTCGCGCTCGAGACCGCGCCGCGCAAGTTCGAGGCGGTGGCGGTGCTGCCCTGCGCCGATCATGCAAGCATCGGCGCGGCGCTGCAGGCCTACCTGACCGGCCCCGCGGTGCGCGCGGTGTATGCGGGTGCGATCCGGCATGCGGCGATCGCGATCGCCAACCCGGTCGGCGGCGACGCGGTCAGCATGACCAATCACCACTGGAGCTTTTCGATCGCCGCCCTGAAGCGCGAACTGGGCCTCGACACGCTGCTGGTGGTGAACGATTTCAGCGCGCTGGCGATGGCCTTGCCCTGGCTCGAGCCCTCGCAGCGCTTGCAAGTCGGCGGCGGCGTGGCGCAAGCGGGGCGCACCATCGGCCTGGTCGGACCCGGCACCGGGCTCGGGGTGTCGGGTATCATCCCTGCTGGTAAGGGTTGGGTCGCGCTCGAAAGCGAGGGCGGTCACGCGAGCTTCGCGCCGGGCGACGAGTTCGAGATCGAGATCCTGCGCATGCTGTGGCGCGAGCACGGCCATGCGTCGGCCGAGCGGCTGTTGTCGGGCAGCGGGATCGAACTGATTTACCGCTGTGCGACGGGGCAGGCGCTGGGCGCGGCCGAGATCACGCGGCGCGCGCTGGACGGCAGTTGCGCGGACTGTCTGCGCGCGGTCGAATGCTTCTGCGCGGTGCTCGGCTCGGTGGCCGGCAGCGACACGATGAAGTAGGCGCCGAAGAAGCAGAACTGCACCATCATCGCCTGCACGTAGCTGAGCGCGTACACCGACTTCAGGTGCGGGATCAGCACGTCGTTCAGCGAGGTCAGGAGGCCCCACATGAAGAACAGGATGGTGACGATGATCAGCGGACCGGTGGTGCTGTCCGTCGTGGCGGCCTGCGGCAGCGCTGACGGCTGCGAGATGTTTTCCATGCTTGTCTCCTGGTTATTAGTGTGGATGTCCCTCGCCTGCCATCCGCTCGGCCAACATCGCCGACACGCCGAGGAAAGCGGGGTATTCTTCCGTGATCAGGTAAGTCGGGATGCGCGCCACATAAGCGCCGAGCCGGCCCTTGGCCTCGAAACGCGCGCGGAACGGCGACCGCGCGAACAGCGCGCCCAGACGCGGAACGATGCCGCCGCC
>DASRXO010000802.1:0-4220 GCA_035654095.1 Telluria sp. | reverse complement strand
GTGCCCCCATCCATAGCGCTCGCCGAGGAACTTGAACCCCTGGCGGATGATGTTGGCCCTAGTCAGCGGCAGATAGCCGGACTCGGTATCTTTGACCTTCTGAACCAGCGCCGGCTTGAAGTCGAGGGTCCCATCGTCGCGCCGCACGGGCAGCTCGATCGGCCACGACACGTAAGGGACCTGGCCATTCACCGCTTCGCCCGCCGGCAGCTGGGCCAGCGCAAGGCGCGTCCCCATATCCAGCAGTAGTTCCGAGAGCTCGGGCGCCTCGGGCGTGAACACGGTCCGCACCACGTCCCCGGTCACCACGCGATAAGGCGTCTTGCCGACATACGCAAACACGTCCTTGGGCGCGCCCTCCGCGATGTCGGTGGGTCTCACCCATGCCGCGCCCTGCGTGGCGGTATCGACCAGCAGCCACTGCCCGTCCGCACTCGTGTGCGCGATGACGACGGGCTCACCGGGCAACAGTATGCCGCCCTGGAACCTGTCGAAATCCAACAGCTGCGCGGACGCGAAGGCCTGGACCGACGTCGGCAAGGTGCGCAACTGCGCGCGTCGCACGCTCAGGCCGTAACGGGCGGGCGTGCTCACCGCGATCCGGTCGGCGGCGGCGTTGGCCTGGATTGCATCGAGCGCCGCCTTCGGCACGACATTGCCCTTGATGTCCACCACCGGCGTGGCCGGCGGCTCGCCAGCCTCTTTCATCCAGGCCAGGACCTGCTCGCGAGACAGGCTGGGGTCGATCTTGCTGAGATCGCGCATCATCGGGGCGGCGGCCCAGCTCTTGGCGTTAAGCGCATCGATCTGCTGCGGCATCATCAAGACCTTATTCGGGGCTGGCGCGCGCGCGATCCAATAGTCGGGCGACAGCATCGCTTCGTCAAAACCGATGACGCCGGATGGCGGGATCGGCAGCGAGTGACGTTGTGCAGCGGCAGTCGCCGAGATGAGCAGCAGCGACAAGGCTATCCTTTTAAGCGGGGATGTAAAGACCACCTATTGTCTCCTTGAATTTGCGGTAGGTGCCACGCCACCATTGTTCCATAAAATTGACATAGAATGGCGTAATGACACCTCCCCCACTGTGCAAGAGCCGTTGCAAAGAGTCCGCCGATGCCCGCCACTGACGGCAGTGCCTTCGGCTTAAGCAGTACCAAAGAATCGCTTGCTACACTGAGCGCCAACACCCAACCAGGAGCAACGATGCAGCACGCCCAGGCGTTGTCCGCCGGCCCTGCCGTCACATCTTTCGAGATCACCTTCGCGCGACGGGCTGTCGCGCGCAACCCGTTCAAGCTGTACGGCAAAGGCGAGTTGCTCGTCGATGGCGACCGCGTGACCATTTCCGGCAAGCGCCATCGCTTGTTCCGCAGCGGCCAGCCGGTCACGCACGACATCGCCCAGCGCGACATTTTCGACGTCGAGGCGCTCGGCGCCGCGGTCTACTTCGACATCTGGGGCGGCACGCGCACCACGCCGCTGCGACTCGCGCTGACGGCCGCGAGCAGCGCCGACGCCGATGCGATTGCGGCCGCGCTGTCGCCGCGCCAGACGCACGACTTCATCAAAGCGCAGGCTGAGCACGCCGTGTTCGCCACGCAATTGGAGAAAGCCAGCACCCGCGTGTGGGTCACGCCGCTCATCATCGGCCTGAACCTGCTGGTCTTTGCGCTGATGGCGATGGCCGGCGCGGGCGTGTTCAGCGCGCATCCGGAAGTGGCGATCCGCTGGGGCTCGAACTATGGCCCGATGACGCTCAAGGGCCAGTGGTGGCGCCTGCTGACCTCGACCTTCATCCACTTCGGCCTGCTGCACCTGGCGGTCAATATGATCGCCTTGGCGCAAGCCGGACCGATCGTCGAGCGCCTGTACGGCAGCGCGCGCTTCCTGCTGCTGTATGTGGGCGCCGGATTGGCGGGCGAGCTGGTCAGCCTGTGGTGGCACCCGATGACCAACGGCGCCGGCGCCTCCGGTGCGATCTTCGGCGTGTTCGGCGGCTTGCTGGCCTTCGTGCTCAATCCGCGTAATGCGGTGCCGGACACGGTGATGAGGGCGATCCGCAAGAGCACGGTGCCGATCGTGCTGATCAATCTGGCGCTCGGCCTGCTCTACCTGAACATCGACAATGCCGCCCATCTCGGCGGACTCGTCGGCGGCGCAATGATGGGCATCCTGCTGGCACGGCCGCTGCCGCGGCATTAGTCGTCGTCTGGTCAGGCCTTGCCGCGGATCCATACTTCATAAAGCTTTCCGAGCATCAAGTTTGCGCAAAATCAAAGGTCGTGCGTGCGGCGTTTGATAGATTCGAAACTTGAAGCGTTGAGCGGAGCTTTGAGCCGATATGAAACGCCACACGATCACGGAAGGTGCCAAGACCACAGCCGGCGGAACGGTCATTGCCGCCAGTAGCAACGGCTCGATCAACGGCGCCCGCATCGCTTTGGAGAACGATCCCATCTACTGCAAAGCGTGCAAATCCGCCGGCCACATTCTCTGCGTTGGCCCCCGCCTTCCCGAGACCTGGGATGGCAAGCAAGTGGCGCTCGAGAACGATCTATGCGTATGCGGTTGTGTCCCGCCTCCAAAACTCATAGCGAATCAAACGATGCGATATCAAACGATTGGTGACGCGATAGCAGCTGCGCATGCTGAGAACTTCGCAGAGCGAGCGGCAACCGGAGCGGCGCCGATTGTAGCGGCCGAAGGATATGATCTGCATTTCAAGGTCACGGATCAAACGAGCGGCTTGCCGTTGTCCGACCGGCACTACATTATTGAACTTGCGAACGGCACTCGACAGGAGGGCCGTACCGACAAGGAAGGCAAAACAAGGACGGTGACTGCAGCACAGGCGGAGCACGCCACCTTGCATGTCTGCGAACCAGATGCCGCACCGATCAACCCCAACTGGGACCACTGATATGACACCGCCGAAGGTCATCAAGAGCCATCGCGCGACACTGACGCCGGTGGCGGACACTGAGTCGGAAGTCGTCAAAGTCGACGATTCCGCTAGGCTTCGTGAAATCAGAAAGCTGGTCGAGGCAAACAATCGCTCGACGCTCAGCGATGATCTCATCGTATGCCAAATCTACATGGAATCACGGTTCGACCCGCGTGCCGGCACGACTCACGATGCCCGTGGCCTGATGCAAATGCAAACGCAAGGCGTTCAGCAGGTTTTCAAATACCGGAAGCAAAAGGAGCTTGGACACATGCCAAGCGACGCACACACAAAAATAGCATTTACTGAAGGTGCCGCGGTCCACGATGGCGAACAGATTTACGACGAGGCCACCAACATCCAACTTGGCACCGAGTATATGCAATACTGGATCGACAACTCGCGTTCGATTGAAGACGCTTACAAGCGCTATCGCGGCGTTGCGAACGGCATCTATTACATGAAGATCGGCGCTTGTGCTGAGAAGCTAAAGAACAATCCGAATTCTATGCAGCTGCTGCGCGAGATGGTCAAATGATAGGCCAATGGCTAGCCGCCTCATTTCTTTTCGCCGCTGGCGCCGCTGTTGCCGCACCGCTGACAACGATTCGTTCTTGTCGAGCGGACGACGGTTCGCGCATATCGCTACTCGCGGAACCGACGATTGAAGGCAGCCGATTTTATCTGCAAATAGACGAGCAGACCACAAAGGCCTTTACTGACATGCCCGAGGCCGATTTTATCGGCACGATCGCGCTGGCCATCTGCGCCGATCATGTTCTTGTCTTCGCGATCAGCTACGGCCCGCCTTACCTGAAGGGCGTCGCGGTGCGCAAGAATCCCCTCAGTCATGCAATCGAGCGCATCGACTTCGCTGAGAAGGCCTTGCCGCGCTGGCTGTATCTAAACCCATCCCGAATGCAATTGGTTATCCCGAATGAAGGCAACGAGGTCCCATCGAAGTATTTGATTTACGGACTTACCGCCGCAACGGCACCGAAGAGTGAACCAGGGGGTGGCAACAGCCTTCCTGACACGCACGGCTATAAAGTGCTACGACTGCGGAAATGACGGTCAGATACACCGATTGGAGAATTCAGTTATGTCTGGAACAGCATCACCAGCGCCGTGGCGGCGAGCACCGCGCAAAACGTCAGGCGCAGCCGCGCGGGCGAGAAGCGGTGGGCCAGCGCCACGCCCCACGACACGCTGACCAGGCCGCCCACCGCGAGCGGAATGCCGACCGTCCAGCTGACCTGGCCCGCGGCCGCGG
>DASRXO010000801.1:0-5518 GCA_035654095.1 Telluria sp. | reverse complement strand
CCCTCGCGGGTCTTGACCGTGAGCCAGTTGATCAGCTTGCGCACGTAGGCGGCATAGACCTCGCCGGCGCGTTCGTCCTCGTCGTCGTAGACGAAGACGATGTCGAGGTCGCTGCCGTAGCCGAGCTCCTTGCCGCCGAGCTTGCCGTAGGCGATGACGGCGAAGCGCGGCACCTCGCGGTGGCGCGTGGCCACCGTTTGCCACGCAGCCTGGATGGTGGCGGCGACGATGGTGTCGGCCAGCGCCGACAGGTAGTCGGCCAGCCGTTCGACCGTCAGCTCGCCGGCCAGGTCTTGCGCCAGCAGGCGGAACAGCTGGACGTGATGGGCTTCACGCAGCAAGTCCATCTGGCGCTCGGTGTCGCCGCCGGCGCCGGCCAGCTCGGCTTGTAGCTCGGCCGCCAGCGCGGCGTAATCGGGCGCGGCGCTGCGCACCCGGTCGTCGAGCAACTCGTCGAGCAGGATCGGGTGCTGCGACAGGAAGGTCGCGGCCCAGCCGCTGGCGTTCATCATGCGGATCACGCGCTCGAGCGTATGCGGGTACTCGGTCAGCAGCGCCAGGTAGGCCGAGCGGCGCGCGATCGCTTCGAAGAAGTCGAGCAGACGGCCCAGCGTGGCGCTGTGGCTGCCGACCCCGGCGTCGCGCACGATGCGGGTGACCAGCGGCAGCGCCGCGTTCACCAGCGCCAGCAGGCGGGTGCGGCTGGCTTCGGGCAGGGCTTGCATGCGCGGCGTCTGCCAGGTCGTCATCAGGCGCTGGGCGGCGCCGGCGGCGGCGTCGAAGCCGAGCGCGGCCAGGCGCGCTTCGATCGCTTCCCGGTTGTCGAGGTCGGCGCATTCGCCGCTCGGCTGGGGGTCGACTTGCTCGCCGTTGCCCTTGCCATTGTTATTGCCATTGCCGCTCTTGTCGCTGAAGATGGCGTCGAACTGGCCGGCCACGAAGGCGCGCTGGGCGTCGAGCGCGGCCAGCAGCGCGGCGCTGTCGGGCAGGCCCATCATCTGCGCGACCAGCAGCCGGTCGGCGTCGTTGGCGGGCAGGGTGTGGGTCTGGGCGTCGTCCAGGTATTGCAGGCGGTGCTCGAGGTTGCGCAGGAAGCCGTAGGCGGCGAGCAGCTTGTCGACGGTCGCGCGCGGCAGCAGTTCCTTGTCGGCCAGCACGCGCAAGGTGGCGCGGGTCGAGCGCGCGCGCAAGGCGGCGTCGCGCCCGCCGCGGATCAGCTGGAACACTTGCGCCAGGAATTCGATCTCGCGGATCCCGCCGCGCCCCAGCTTGACGTTGTTGCTGCGGTCCGGATGCAGGCGCTCCTGGCGGTTGACCTCGGCGCGGATCTGGGCGTGCATGGTGCGGATCGCGTCGATCACGCCGAAATCGAGGTAGCGCCGGAACACGAAGGGCCGCACGATCGCGTCGAGCGCGGCGATGTCGGCCGGCGCGCCGGTCACCGCGCGCGCCTTGACCCAGGCGTAGCGCTCCCATTCGCGGCCCTGGACGATCAGGTATTCCTCCACCATGTTGAGGCTGGCCACCAGCGGCCCCGAGGCGCCGTTCGGGCGCAGCGCCATGTCGACCCGGAAGGTGAAGCCGTCTTCGATGATCTCGGACAGCGCGGCGATCAGCTTCTTGCCCAGCCGCCCGAAGAACTCGTGGTTCGACAGCGGGCGCTGGCCGGCCGCGGCCGCGGTGTCGCCGTCCTCCGGGTAGACGAAGATCAGGTCGATGTCGGACGAGACATTCAGCTCGCCGCCGCCCTGCTTGCCCATGGCCAGCACGATCATCTGCTGGGGCAGGCCGGACTCGTGGCCGGTCGGCATGCCGTGGGTGGCGACCAGCTCGTCCATCAGGGCCGCGAGCTGGGTCTGGATCGCGAAATCGGCGAAGCCGGTCATGGCCTCGACCACCTCGGCCAGGTCGGCCTGGCCGCCCAGGTCGCGCCGCACCAGGCCGGCCACCAGCAGGTTGCGCAGGCGCCGCATGGCGCGCGGCAGCGCCAGGCCGGCGGCCGCCTCGCGCGCCAGCGCGGCCCCGAAGTCGAGCCGCGACAGGGGCTGGCGCACCAGGTCGTCGAGCGTGGCGGCACGCGCCGGGTCGGCGGCCAGCCAGCGTTGGTAGAAGCGCGATGCGGAAGCCGGGATGGCGGGGGGCATGGGATGTGTAAAGAAGAGTTAAAGTGCGGGGTCGGGACACCCCTCTATGGGGTAGAATTGGGCCGCAAACCTGCATGGGTCAGCACGATGGTAAGTTAGACGGTGGCATTGATGCAAGCTCTCTCTTATTGACGATTTAACTACACGGCGATCCTTCTTGAGCTTATTGATGCACAACCCCGAACAGCAGACTGCAAGCGAGCACCTCGCGCTCGCCGAGCGCTGGCGGCGCGTCCGGAGCGCTTACCGTCTCGCCAACCTGGCGAGCCATCACCTGCTCGGCTTCACCGTCAAGCTGGCGCTGCTGGTGTATTTCGCCTTCATGGTGCTGTTCCTGATGCTGCGTTATGCGATCTTGCCGAACGTCGACTACTACAAGGGCGATATCGAGCGCCTGGCCAGCCGCGCGCTCGGCAACCAGGTCTCGATCGCGCGCATCTACGCGTCCTGGCGCGGCTTGCGGCCGAATCTGTTCCTCGGCGACGTGATATTGCGCGACGCCCAGGGCCGCCAGCTGCTGGCGCTGCCGAGCGTGTCGGCCACCGTGTCGTGGTGGAGCGTGGCGGCGGGCGAGGCGCGCTTCGAGGCGCTCGAGATCATCCGCCCCGAACTCGACGTGCGGCGCATGACCGACGGCAAGCTGTCGGTGGCCGGCATCGTGCTCGACAACACGCAGCCGGGCGACGGCAAGGGCGCCGACTGGATCTTCAAGCAGCGCGAGATCGTGATCCGCGAAGGCCGCCTGCACTGGACCGACCAGCAGCGCGGCGCGCCCGAACTGACGCTCGAGAACGTCAACATGGCGCTGCTGAACCGCTGGAACGCGCACCGCATGGCGCTGCAGGCCACGCCGCCGGCCGCGCTCGGCCAGCCGCTCGACCTGCGCGCCGATTTCACCCATCCGCGCTTCGCCGCCCGCATCTCCGACCTGGCGCTGTGGAAGGGCGAGCTGTACGCCGAACTGCGCGGCACCGACCTGGCGGCCTGGAAGGATTACCTCGACTATCCGTTCCAGCTGACCCGCGGCAAGGGCTCGCTGCGCGCCTGGATCAGCCTGGACCAGGCCCGGCTGGCCGGCTTCACGGCCGACGTCGGGCTGGCCGACGTCAGCGCCAAGTTCGGCGGCGAGTTGCCGCAGCTGGACCTGGCCAAGGTCAGCGGCCGGATCGCGGCGCACGAGGAATTCGCGCCCGCACCGGCCGCCGGCGGTCAGCCGGCGTTCGGCGCCTACGGCCACAGCATGACGCTGACCGATTTTTCGATCGAGACCACCGACGGCCTGAAGCTGGCGCCGACCACGATGTCGGAAACCTTCATCCCGGCCAAGGGCGGCAAGCCGGAGAGCGTCGAGATCCGCGCCAAACAGGTCGACCTCGCCACCCTGGCCGAACTGGCCGAACAGCTGCCGATCAGCGCGGCCCAGCGCACGCTGCTGGCCGACTTCGCGCCGCGCGGGCGGCTGCTCGATTTCTCGGCCCAGTGGAGCGGCAAGTATCCGGCGCTGGCCGCTTACCGGGTCAAGGGCCAGCTGGCCGGACTCGGCCTGCACGCGCAGCCCGGCCGTTCCGCCGTGCCGAAAAGCGCGAGCGCGCCGGCCCAGGACGCGCTGCCGGCCACCCCCGGTTTCGAGAACCTGAGCGGCACCATCGACGCCAGCGACAAGGGCGGCAGCCTGACCCTGCATTCCGAAAAGCTGGTGCTGCAGTTGCCGGCCTGGTTCGCCGATCCGGTGATGCCGTTCGACCTGGTGAACATGCAGGCGCGCTGGTCCTACCCGCAGCCCGAGCAGTTGCTGCTCCAGCTCGACAGCCTCGACTTCGTGCAGGGCAAGCTGAAGGGCAACCTGGCCGGCAAGCATTTGCTGCCGCTGGGGGCGGCGCGCGGCAAGCACCTGGGCTATGCCGATTTCGAAGGCAGGCTGAGCGGCTTCGAGATCAACACCATCGACCGCTACCTGCCGCAGCAGACCCCGCCCGACTTGCGCGCCTGGCTGGACGGCGCGCTGGAAGACGGCGTCGCCCAGGACGTCAGCATCAAGCTGCGCGGCGAGCTGTCGCAGTTCCCGTTCCGCGCCGAGAATGCGGCCGAGCGCGCGCGCGGCGAGTTCCGGGTCGCCGGCCGGCTCGAGAACGCGAAACTCAATTACGCGCCGTCGCACCTGGCCAAGGACGGCAAGGCGCCGCTCTGGCCGCAGGCCGAGAAGATCAACGGCAGCATCGTGTTCGACCGCGCGCGCATGGAGATCAAGGGCGACAGCGCGCTCACCCTCGGCGTCGGCCTGAGCAATGTGAAGGCGGTGATCCCCGACCTCACGGCGCACGACCTGATGCTCGACATCGACGGCAGCGCGGCCGGCCCGATGCAGGAATTCCTGCGCTACGTGGCGGCCAGCCCGGTGCTCGAGTGGATCGGCCATTTCACCGAAGACACGCGCGCCGGCGGCGCGGCCAAGCTGGCGCTCAAGCTGCACTTGCCGCTGTCGCACCTGACCGATGCGAAAGTGCAGGGCGCCTTGCAATTGACCGGCAACGACGTGCTGCTGTTCCCCGATTTGCCGCCGCTGCAGGCGACCAGCGGCAAGATCGAATTCAATGAGCACGGGGTCAACCTGAACGCGATCAACGCCAGCTTCCTCGGCGGCCCGCTGGCGCTGACCGGCGGTAGCCAGCGCGACAATTCGATCGTGATCAGGATGGCCGGCACCATCGCGGCCGAGGGCATGCGCCGCAGCTGGCCGGCGCCCGCCATGCAGCGCCTGGCCGACCGTTTCAGCGGCAGCACCCGCTTCACCGGCGCGGTGACGGTCAAGGACAAGCTGGCCCAGGTCACCGTCGATTCGACCCTGGCCGGACTGGGGCTGGATTTCCCGGCGCCGGTGCAGAAGGCGGCGGCCGATACGCTGCCGCTGCACTTCACGCTGACCGGCATGGCGGTCGCCGACGGCGCCGCTGCGCACGACGAGATCCGGCTGACGCTGGGCTCGACCATCGCCGCGCGCTACAGCCGCCAGAAGCAGGGCCGCGGGCCATGGACCGTGCTGCGCGGCGGGGTCGGGGTCAATGTGCCGGCGCCGGAACCCGACAGCGGAATGATGGTCAACGTCAACCTGAAGTCGCTGAATGTCGACCAGTGGCTGGCGCTGAGCGGCGCGCTGGCCGCCCCGCACGGCGAGGCCGCCGCGGCGGCCGAGGGCGACGCGCCCGACCTGTCGCAATACGTGGCGCCGACCGTGATGGCGGCGCGCGCCGGCGAACTGATCGTCGGCGACCGCAAGCTCGACAACGTGGTGGTCGGCGCCTCGCACCAGACCGGCAGCTGGCAGGCCAGCATCGATTCGCACCAGGTCTCGGGCTATGTGACCTGGAACGAGTCGC
>DASRXO010000800.1:0-3348 GCA_035654095.1 Telluria sp. | reverse complement strand
ACTGCGCGACGACTCGCTGGCGCGCGTGCTGGTGCTGCTCGAGCTCGCGCTGCTGGCGGCCTGGGCCCTGAATCGGCAACTGGCGGGGATACTGTTCCTGCTGCTGTTCCTGCCCTTGGACGTGTTCAACGGCGAGCAAGTGGTGGCCGGCGTGTTCGGTCCGGCGCATCACGCCAACGCCTTCGACCGGGCCGGCCAGTTCACCCGCGCCTACCTGCCGGATGCCGAACGCAACAAAGTGACGATCGCCGGCACCAATCTGGGCGACCTGCTGCGCGCCAAATTCCACGTCGATGCGCCCGACATCGACATCATGGACTTGCCGGAAGGCTCGGCCTTGCGGCCCTACCAACTGCCGGGCCGCAAGAACTGGCTGCTGGTGATCGGCGACCATGCGCTGCCGCCCGGTGCGACGCCGGTTGCCGGCGAGGGCGGCTTCGTGCTGGTCCAGGTCAATCCCAACAACCGGCCGCTGGGCGCGGTCAAGATGTCGGGGCCGCTGCAAGGCGCGCTGCTGGAAGGCGCCGAGGGGCTGGCCAATGCCGAGCCGTGGGGCCGCTGGTCGAACGCGAAGGAAGTGCGGCTGCACTTCAAACAGGCCTTGCCGCGCCAGCTCAACCTGTTCCTGACGGTGCAGGCGTTCGGGCCGAATGCCGGCAAGGATTTCAAGCTGCGGGTGGGCGATGCGCAGACCACGTTCGAGATCCCGACCACGCCGCAGGAAATCTACCTGCAGCTGACTACCAGCGGCACCGAAAAGACCATCGTGATCGAAGTGCCGCAACCGGTGTCGCCGCACGCGCTCGGCATGTCGGCCGACACGCGCGAACTCGGCCTCGGCCTGATCGGCGTGGAGATCGGCACGCCCGCGCGCTAGCAAAACCGGGGTCCAAAACCGGGGTCAGTGCCGACATTCGGACACGAGCTCAACAGGCTGGCCTGTTGAGCTCGTGTCCGAATGTCGGCACTGACCCCGGTTTTGGACCCCGGTTTTGCTGCTGACCCCGGTGTTGCTTACTCCTTGGGTCGCCCGCCCAGCAGCGCGGCGACTTTCTGCTTGGCCGGCTTGATCGAGGGATTGGCGCTGACCGGAGCGGCCGGCGCGACCAATGCGCCGGACGACGGCTCGTATGGCTTGAGGAACCAGGGGTCGACCTTGTCGCGGCGCGGCGCCGGACCGTTCGGACGGCCGCTACGCTCACGCTCGGGTGCGCGGACGAACGACTCGCCGTCCGGGCGCCGCGCGCGGCGTTCGGGGAAGCGCTCGCCACCCTCGCGCGGACCGCGCGCGCCGGCCGACGATGGCGTGAAGCCGGCCAGCTCGCCGCGCGTGATGGTCTGCTTGATGAGTTTTTCGATGTCGACCAGCAAGCGCTCGTCCTTGTCCGAGTACACCGACAGCGCGTCGCCCGAGGCGCCGGCGCGGCCGGTGCGGCCGATCCGGTGCACATAGTCTTCGGCGTTGTACGGCAAGTCGAAATTGATCACGCACGGCAGGTCGGAAATGTCGAGCCCGCGCGCCGCCACGTCGGTGGCGACCAGCACGTCGGTCTCGCCCTTCTTGAACGCGTCGAGCGCGGCCATGCGCTCCTGCTGGGTCTTGTCGCCGTGGATCGCGGTGGCCTTGATGCCGCTCTGCTCGAGGTGGCGCGACAGGCGCGAGGCGCCGATCTTGGTGTTCGAGAACACCAGCACCTGCTTGAGGTCGCGTCCGCGGATCAGGAATTCGACCACGTCGCGCTTGTTCTCTTCCGGCACCTTGTAGACCACTTGCGTGACCTTGTCGGCCGTGGCATTGCTGCGCGCGACTTCGATCGTCACCGGGTCGTTCAGGAAGCTGTTGGCCAGCTTCTTGATCTCGGGCGAGAAGGTGGCCGAGAACATCAGGTTCTGGCGCTTCTTCGGCAGCATGTTGATGATGCGCTGCAGGTCGGGCAGGAAGCCCATGTCGAGCATGCGGTCGGCCTCGTCCATGACCAGCATCTGGACCTGGCCGAGGTTGACGTTCTTTTGCTCCACGTGGTCGAGCAGGCGGCCCGGGGTGGCGATCACGATTTCCACCCCGCCCTTCAGGATCACGGTCTGGCCCTTCATGTCCATGCCGCCGAACACCACGGTCGAACGCAGCGGCGTGTGGCGCGCGTAGGCCTTGACGTTCTCGGCCACCTGCACCGCCAGTTCGCGGGTCGGCGTGAGCACCAGCGCGCGCACCGGATGGCGCGCCGGCGACATGCTGGGATTGGCGTGCGCCAGCAGCAGCTGGATGATGGGCAGGGAAAAACCGGCGGTCTTGCCGGTGCCGGTCTGGGCCGCGCCCATCACGTCGCGGCCTTGCAGCACGATCGGGATGGCCTGGGCCTGGATCGGGGTCGGGTGCACATACCCCTGGTCCAAGAGTGCGCGCAGGATCTCGGGCGCGAGGCCGAAATCGGCAAAACGCACAGTCGGCGCGCTGTCGGCTTCGATGGTGATCGGTGTTTCGGACATAGCTCTTTTCCGGGCAGTTGATCGATACGCTCTACGGCCGCCGGCATGCGTCGCCCAAAGCTGAGCGCCAAGACAGGGAACTCCAGGATGGACAGGGACGAGCCGCCGTAAGGACAAACCTCTGGCCAACTCGAATAATGCCACGATAGCCCCGGTAACACGGGCGCACGGACGTAGATGCAATTACAGTGCCGTAAACGATACCCTAAATCGATTCAACTGTATATGGGAATCCGGAATATCGAAAGATGTCTTGCTTGAAGGATAACTTGGTTTACACTGCTTCCTTTTGCTAGAGTTTCCTTGAAGATATGGCAGTGATCCCGTCCCCGCGCACCCTCGCCGATGCGATCAACTCGCACGAGAACGGTTTTAACCTTGCCCGCCTGGCGTGTGCGCTGCTGGTGGTGGTCTACCATGCCTTTCAGTTGAACCCGCTGCATCCGCGGCTCGACCCGCTCAGCGGCTTGATGGCGCCGCATACCGACCTGGGCAGCGTCGCGGTCGGCGTGTTCTTCATCATCAGCGGCCTGTTCATCACCCAGAGCTGGATGCGCGATCCCCACCCGGCGCGCTTTGCGCTGCGGCGCGTGGCGCGCATCGGGCCCGGCCTGTTTGCCTGCATGCTGCTGACCACGGTCGCGGCGGTCGGCTGGTTTTCAGTCGAGGGCTGGAGCGGACTGCTCGGCGTGGCGCCGTGGCGCTACCTGTTGGGCAATACTGTGCTGCACGGATTGCAATACAACATCCCGCCGCAAGAACTGAGCATTCCTGGCGTGCTCGGCGGGATGGGCCTGAACAACCCGCTATGGTCGCTGTACTGGGAAGGCCGGATGTATGTGACGGTAGCCCTGGTCGGGC
>DASRXO010000799.1:0-12376 GCA_035654095.1 Telluria sp. | reverse complement strand
TGGGGAACGAGGACAGCAAGGCATCCACCGGCGCCAGCAGCGACAGCGGCGCGGCGTGCGTTTGCAGCGCCTCCAGCGTGACCATGCCGTCGATGGTCAGCGCGCCCACCTGCGTGCGGCGCAGCGCGTTCAAATGCGCGCCGCAGCCGAGCGCGTTGCCGATGTCCTCGCCCAGCACCCGGATGTAAGTGCCCTTGCTGCAGGTGACCGACAGCTTCAGGAACGGCGCCTCGTACGCGATGAAGTCGAGCCGGTGGATGGTGACCGGCCGCGCTTCGCGCTCCAGCACGATGCCTTCGCGCGCATATTCGTAGTAGGCCTTGCCGTCGCGCTTGAGCGCCGAATACATCGGCGGCACCTGCAGGATCGGACCGCGGAACTGCGCCAGCACCGCCTCGATCTGTTCGCGCGTGAGGTTCACGTCGCGGGTGGCGATCGCTGCGCCTTCGGTGTCGCCGGTGTTGGTCGTGATGCCGAGATGGACCGTGGTGTCGTAGGTCTTGTCGGCTTCCAGCAGGTCTTGCGAGAACTTGGTGGCCTCGCCGAAGCACAGCGGCAGCAAGCCGGTGGCGAACGGATCGAGAGTGCCGGTGTGACCGGCTTTCTTCGCGTTGAGCACGCGCTTGGCCTTGATCAGCGCATCGTTGGACGACAGGCCGACCGGCTTGTCGAGCAGCAGTACGCCGTCGACCAGGTCGCGAATTTTTTTGGGATGGCTAGGCTTCATAGGCGCTCCCCGTCGTTCCCGCGCAGGCGGGAACCCATAGCGCGTGTGAGCGGTGGCGCGCTATGGATTCCCGCCTGCGCGGGAACGACGGATTTACGGTTGCGGGTCGGTGTCCGCCTTGGTGTCCGCCTTGGTGTCCGCCTTGGCGTCCGGCTCGGCGTCCGCCGCGCGCACGGCGTTGGCCTGGTCGATCAGCAGCGACAATTCCATGCCGCGCGAGGTCGAGGTGTCGTGCACGAAATGCAGTTGCGGCAGCGTGTGGATGTGCAGGCGCTTGCCAAGCTGGTTGCGGATGAAGCCCGCCGCCGCGCTCAAGCCCTCGCTCGTGTTCTTGATCGCTTCCGCTTGATCGTTCAGCATGGTGAAGAACACCTTGGCGTGCGCGTAATCGGGCGTGATCTGCACCTCGGTGATCGTGACCATCCCGATGCGCGGGTCCTTCAAGCCGTAGGCGATGATTTCGGCCAGGTCGCGCTGGATCTGGTCGGCCACGCGCAAGCCGCGTGCCGGAATGTTTTTGCTGTGTTTTGCCATCTTCGTATACTACTCTTCTAAACAAGCAGGGCGCCAATAGGCACCTGCCTATTGACGCCCTGCGGGATACCGCGCGCCTTACAGCGTACGGGCGATCTCCTGGACTTCAAACACTTCGAGGGTGTCGCCAACCTGGATGTCGTTGTAGTTCTTGAGCGACAGGCCGCACTCGAGGCCGGCGCGTACTTCTTTCGCGTCGTCCTTGAAGCGCTTGAGCGAGTCGATCTCGCCGGTCCACACCACGATGTTGTTGCGCAGCAGGCGCACCGAGGACGAACGCTTGACCACGCCATCGGTGACCAGGCAACCGGCAACCGCGCCGACTTTCGACACCAGGATGACCTGGCGAATCTCGACCTGGCCGGTGACGGTCTCGCGCTTCTCCGGCGACAACATGCCCGACAACGCCGCCTTGATCTCGTCGATCGCATCGTAAATGATGTTGTAGTAGCGAATGTCCACGCCGTTCGACTCGGCCAGCTTGCGCGCCTGGGCGTCGGCCCGGGTGTTGAAGCCGATGATGACCGCTTTCGAGGCCACCGCCAGGTTGACGTCCGACTCGGTAATGCCGCCCACCGCCGCGTGCACCACCTGCACCCGCACTTCGGAGGTCGACAGTTTCTGCAGCGAGCTGACCAGCGCTTCCTGCGAACCCTGCACGTCGGTCTTGATGATCATCGGCAGGTTCTTGACTTCGCCTTCGGCCATCTGGTCGAACATGTTCTCCAGCTTCGCCGCCTGCTGCTTGGCCAGCTTCACGTCGCGGAATTTACCTTGACGGAACAGACCGATTTCACGCGCCTTGCGCTCGTCGGCCATGACCATGACTTCTTCACCGGCCACCGGCACTTCGGTCAGGCCCTGGATCTCGACCGGAATCGAGGGACCCGCTTCGCTGATCGACTTGCCGTTCTCGTCGAGCATGGCGCGCACGCGGCCGAACGAGGAACCGGCCAGGATCACGTCGCCGCGCCGCAGCGTGCCGGACTGGACCAGGATGGTCGCGACCGGGCCGCGGCCCTTGTCCAGACGGCCCTCGACCACCAGCCCGCGGGCCGGCGCGTCGACCGGCGCCTTCAGTTCCAGCACTTCGGCCTGCAGCAGCACCTGCTCGAGCAAGTCGTCGATGCCCTGGCCGGTCTTGGCCGACACCGGCACGAAGGGCGACTCGCCACCGTATTCTTCCGGCACCACCTGTTCGGCGACCAGTTCCTGCGTCACCCGGTCCACATTGCTTCCCGGTTTGTCGATCTTGTTGATCGCCACCACCAGCGGCACCCCGGCCGCTTTCGCGTGGGCGATTGCTTCCTTGGTCTGCGGCATCACGCCGTCGTCCGCCGCCACCACCAGGATGACGATGTCGGTGGCCTTGGCGCCGCGCGCACGCATGGCCGTAAAGGCTTCGTGACCCGGGGTGTCGAGGAAGGTGATCATGCCGCGCGGCGTTTCGACGTGGTAAGCGCCGATGTGCTGGGTAATCCCGCCCGCTTCGCCGGACGCCACCTTGGCGCGCCGGATGTAGTCGAGCAGCGAGGTCTTGCCGTGGTCGACGTGACCCATGACGGTGACCACCGGTGCGCGCGACACCGATTCGAAGTGAGCGTGCTCACCCTGGTCGGCCAGCAGCGCTTCCGGATCGTCCTGTTCGGCAGCGAAGGCCTTGTGGCCCATCTCTTCGACCAGGATCATCGCGGTTTCCTGATCGAGCACCTGGTTGATGGTGCACATCTGGCCCAGCTTCATCAGCTGCTTGATGACCTCGGACGCCTTGACCGACATCTTGTGCGCCAGTTCGGCCACGGTGATGGTTTCAGGGACGTGGACGTCCTTGATCACCGCCTCGGTCGGCGCCTGGAAATTGGTTTCGCGGTCGTCGCTGTGCGAAGGACGGCGGCCCTTGGCGCCACCGCGCCAGCCGTCACGGCCGCCGGACGAGCCGACGTTGCCGCGCGGCTTGATCGAGCCGGGCGCGCCGCGTTTCTTGGCGTCGTCCGACCAGGTCGAGGACACATTCGCCGACTTGATCGACTTCTTGTCCGCCGTGGCCGGCTTCTTGTCGTCCTTCTTCTCGCCGGGCTTCTTGTCGGCGGGCTTGTGCAGCGTGCCTTCCGGCGTCTTGGCCTTGAGCGCGGCGACCGGCGCGGGCACCGGCTCCGGCGCCTTGATCGCGCGGCGCGGCGCATTCATCATCGCCTTGATCTGCGCGACTTCGTCGGCCACGGCCTTGCGCGCCTTGTCGTTGGCGTCGGCGCGTTCGGCCGCTTCCTTCGCGGCGGCGGCGGACTTCTTCTTGGCTTCGTCGGCCGCGGCTTTCTTGTTCTCGTCGCTCACGGCTTCGCCGGCGCTCGCCGCTTGGGCGGCGGCGCGCTTGGCTTCCGCTTCGGCTTCACGCTTGGCGTCGGTTTCGACCTGCTTGGCCTGGGCTTCTTTCTCGGCGTCGAGCTTGGCCAGGCGCTCCTGCTTTTCACGCAGGTCGGCTTCCTGGCGCGCGATCAGTTCGGCCTGGCGGCGCGCTTCGTCTTCGCGGCGCGCCACTTCGGCGGCGTCGATCACCGGCGCGGCCGGCGCGGCGGCCACCGGCGCCGGTACGTCGTCGCGCTGCACGAAGGTGCGCTTCTTGCGCACCTCGACCTGGATCGTGCGCGATTTGCCCGTGGCGTCAGCCTGCTTGATCTCGGTGGTTTCCTTGCGGGTCAGCGTGATCTTCTTCTTTTCGGTGTGATCCGCGCTGCCGTGGGTACGGCGCAGGTGGTCCAGCAACTTGTCCTTATCATCTTTCGACAATGGATCTGACGTCGAACTTTTCTCGACGCCGGCAGAACGCAGCTGCGTCAGCAGCAGGTCTGCAGGCATCTTCAGTTCGGTGGCAAATTGGGCTACATTGTTACTCGCCATTCAGTCCTCTTTTCTATGTGTCGCGGAGATGATAAAGATACTCAAATTAAGCCTTGGCCACTTCTGCCAGGCTCCAGGCTTTCGCCTGCAGCGCCTTGGCGCGGTCGTCGTACTTTGAGTCGACCAGCTTCATCTCGTCGTCGGTCACATCATTAAATTCATTCTTGATCAGTTCACGCGCGCGGTCCGACGACAAGGCCAGGATCGCGCCGAATTCGTCATACGCCAGGGCCGCGAAGGCGTCGACATCCTTGATGCCGGCCAGGCCCAGCTTGCCCGCGGTGCTGCGGTCCATGCCTTCCAGCGCGACCAGCGCCTCGTCCATGCCTTCCAGCCCTTCTTCCGACGCGATCGCTTCGGTCACCAGGGCGTCGCGGGCGCGGGTGCGCAGCTCGTTCACGGTGTCTTCGTCGAAGGATTCGATGTCGAGCATCTCCGAGATCGGCACGTAGGCGATCTCTTCGAGGCTGGCGAAACCCTCTTCGACCAGGATGTCGGCCACTTCCTGGTCGACGTCCAGCTTCTCCATGAACAGCGCGCGCACGGCGGCCGTTTCCGTGGCCGATTTGTTCTCGGACTCTTCGGCCGTCATGATGTTGATCTTCCAGCCGGTCAGTTCGGCGGCCAGGCGCACGTTCTGGCCGGAGCGGCCGATCGCGATCGCCAGGTTCTCTTCGTCGACCACCACGTCCATCGCATGCTTTTCTTCGTCGACCATGATCGACGACACATTCGCCGGGGCCAGCGCGCCGATCACGAACTGCGCCGGGTCGTCCGACCACAGCACGATGTCGACCCGCTCGCCGCCCAATTCGCCGGTCACGGCCTGCACGCGCGAACCGCGCATGCCGACGCAGGTGCCGATCGGGTCGATGCGCTTGTCGGCGGTGTACACCGCGATCTTGGCGCGCACGCCGGCGTCGCGCGCCGCCGATTTAATCTCCAGCAGGCCTTGCTCGATCTCCGGCACTTCGAGTTCGAACAGCTTCATGATGAATTCCGGCGCGGTGCGCGACAGGATCACCTGCGGGCCGCGCATATTGCGGTCGATGCGCAGGATGTAGGCACGCACCCGGTCGCCGATGCGCAGGTTCTCTTTCGGGATCATCTGGTCGCGCGGCAGGCGCGCTTCGATCTTGCCCGATTCGACGATCGCGTCGCCGCGTTCCATGCGCTTGATGGTGCCGGTGACCAGCGCGTCGCCGCGCTCGAGGAAGTCGACCAGGATCTGCTCGCGCTCGGCGTCGCGCACGCGCTGCAAGACCACCTGCTTGGTGTCCTGCGCGAAGCGGCGGCCGAACTCGACCGACTCGATCGGCTCTTCGATGTATTCGTCGACCTCGATGTCGGGGATGTTTTCCTTGGCTTCGAAGTGGAGGATTTCCTGGTCGGGCAGCTGCAGGCCGGCCTCGTCGGGCACCACGTGCCAGCGGCGGAAGGACTCGAACTCGCCCGATTCGCGGTCGATCGAAACGCGGATGTCGACCTCGCCCTCGTAACGCTTTTTCGTGGCTTGCGCCAAGGCGAATTCGAGCGCCCCGAAGACGACATCTTTATCGACGTTTTTTTCGCGCGCCAGCGCGTCAACCAATAACAAAACTTCGCGGCTCATGCTTTGCGACTCCTAAAATCCACCTGCGGCACCAAGCGTGCCTTATCCAAGTCGGCGAGCGTGAATTCCAACTGCGCCGGACCATCCTTACTTTCAAATTCCAATGCGATCGTATCGCCCTGCGGGGCGTGCAAAATGCCCGTGAAGGTTTTCCGGTTCGCGCTACCGGGCATCGCCACTTTCAGCTTGACGGTGCATTCGCAACCGGCGAAGCGTGCGAAATCGGCCAGCGTGCGCACCGGGCGGTCCAGCCCGGGCGACGAGATTTCGAGCCGCTCGTAGCTGACGTTTTCGACCGTCAATACATGCGACAGCTGGTGACTCACGGTGGCGCAATCTTCCACCGTGATCGGCCCTTTTTCGGCCGCGTCGGCAGCAGTGAAGTCGATATAGACGCGCAAGATCCCGCGCTCGCCCCGTTCGACGTCAACGAGTTCGTAGCCCAGGCCAGTCACTGTCTTTGCGATCAAATCAAACTGCTGCAAACAAAATCTCCAGATGCTAAAAACGATTTACCAAAAAAAAAATGGGCATCTGCCCATCTTCTTATATTCCCAACCAGATGAAAGCACTTGCACCAGAAAAACGCTGCGAAGAACTTTTATTAGGCTGCAGATTATAACCTGTTCCCGGGCTGCCCGCAATCCGCGGGAGGGCAAATGGACAAGCAAACAACACTACCGTACGAGCACGTCGCCGCCGCGAAAGCGGGGGGCCATACGCCCCTACCTGAGCAAGCTCAGCATCGATTCCCGCCTGCGCGGGAATGACCCGTACTAACCACGGCGTCCGCGCCGCGGCAGGCCATGGTCGGCGCCGCGCGGGCCTTGCGGCCCCTGCTGGCGGCGCCCCGAACCGGCATTCCCGAAACCGAAAGTGGTCTGCAAAGGGTCGGGCTGGCGGCCTTTTTGCGGTCCGGCGGCCGGCTGGCCGGCCGACTGGCCGCCTGGACGTCCACCCGGACGGCCCTGGCCCTGCGGCCGGCCGCCCGCGCCGTCCTGTGGACGGCCCCCACCTTGCGGACGGCCTTGGCCAGCGCCTTGCGGACGGCCCTGGCCGGCGCCTTGCCCCTGGCCGCCGAGCGGGCCGCGCGGGGCGCCGTTCGCCATGCCGCCCATGCCGGCGCCGATCGTCAGGCCGCCGCCAAAACCACCGGCGCCGCCACGGCCGCCGCGCCCTTGGCCGCGGTTGCGTCCGGTCCCCGGGCCGAACGGATCGGCATTGCGGTTGGCGTCGACGCGGTCGATGCGGTTGCCGTCGGCGCGCTTGTCCTCATCCAGCACGCGCTCCGGCTTGCCGCCGCGGCCTTTCGGGCCGCGCGCCTCGGCGCCGCCTTTTTTCTCGACGCCGAACGCGGCCAGCATGTCGCGCACGGTGTTTTCTTCCAGTTCGTCCCAGCGGCCGCGCTTCAGGCCGCTCGGCAGGGTCATTGCGCCGTAGCGGGTACGGATCAGGCGCGAGACGGTCAGGCCGACCGCCTCGAACATGCGGCGCACCTCGCGGTTGCGGCCCTCGCCGATCACCACCCGGTACCACTTGTTGACGCCTTCGCCGCCGCCGTCGGCGATCTTGGTGAAGTTGGCCAGGCCGTCTTCCAGCTCGACGCCGGCCAGCAGCTTCTGGCGCATGCCCTCTTCCAGCTCGCCCAGCGTACGTACGGCGTATTCACGGTCGATGTTGTAACGCGGGTGCATCAGCCGGTTGGCCAGGTCGCCCGAGGTGGTGAACAGCAGCAGGCCCTCGGTGTTGTAGTCGAGGCGGCCGACGGCCAGCCATTTGCCGGCCTTCATGGTCGGCAGGCGGTCGAACACCGACGGCCGGCCTTCCGGGTCGTCGTGGCTGACGATTTCGCCGGCCGGCTTGTGGTACACCAGCACGCGCGGCGGCTTGCTGCTGACCCGGCGCTGGATCTGCTTGCCGTTGATGCGCACCGCATCGCTCGGCAGGATGCGCTGGCCAATGTGGGCCGGCTCGCCGTTCACCGACACCCGGCCGGCGACGATCAGGTCTTCCATGTCGCGGCGCGAGCCGAGGCCGGCTTCGGCCAGCACCTTGTGCAGCTTGGGCGCGTCGTCCTCGGCGGTCAGGTCGCGCCGGGGCGGCTTTTGCGGCTGGTTGCGGCCGCCGTCGTTGGCGTCGAAGGCCTCCGAAGTCACGTAGGAGAACACCGCGTCGGCGTCGTTCACCTTGGGCGCGCCGCCCTGCGGGCGTGGGCCCTTGCCGTTCTTGTTCTTGCCTTTCTTGCCGCCGGCGCGCTGCTGCTGTTGCTGCTCGGGACGCGGGCCGCGCTCGCGGCGTGGCTGGCCCTGGGGCTGGCCTTCGGCCTGCTCGCCGCTTGCGGCTTGCACAGCCGGCTCGCCGGCTTCGGTGCGCGCCTGCTGGTTGCGCGCTTCGCGCTGGCCGCGCTGCTCGCGCATCTGGCGCGGACCGCGCGGACCGCGATCCTGGCGTGGACCGCCGCCGGCTTCGGCGGCAGCCGCGGCGGGCGCTTCACCCGCGGCCACGGTTTGCACCGGTGCCGCAGCGGCGGCTTCGCCAGCAGCGGCAGGCTTGGGCGCACGCGGCTTGCGCGCGGCCGGCGCTGCCGTCTCGGCGCCAGAGGCGGCCGGAGCCGGCGTTGCGGCGGCCCCGACTGCCGGGGCGGCGCTGGCGTCGGCCGGCGCGGCGGCCTTGGCACGCGCTTTCGCGGCCGGCTTGGCGGGCGCCTCGCCCTCGGCCGCGACGTCCTTCTTGACCGCGCGCTTCTTCGGCGGCGCGATGCCGGCGGCCGCGTCGGCGTCGATCTGGGCTTTGGTGCGGCGCTTCGGTTTGGCTGCCGGCTCGTGGCCAGCCATCTCGGCGGCGCTGGTCTCTGTCGTTGGTTTAGTTGGATTCATCGTTCGTTTCTGGGTTGTGCTGACCTGGCGCAGCGTCAACCGTTATTTCTGGCGCAGGGTCGGGAATGGGGACTTCAACCGGTGAAGCATCGGGGCCGGCCGCATCCATGCTGCCGCCTGCGCCATCGTCGTGGGCAGTCTCCGGGACTGCCGCTTTTTCAAAATTTTCCTGCAAGGCCGCTTCCAGCAATTCCAGTTGGTCGCCGCTTTGCATGTCGCTGATTTGCTGCAAGGGCGGCAGCTGGGACAGCGTACCGAGCCCCAAATCGTCGAGGAACTGCCGGGTCGTGCCGAGCAAAGCCGGCCGGCCGATCACTTCGCGGTAGCCGATCACATCGATCCAGCCGCGGTCTTCCAGCATCTTGATCGTCTGCGAATTGACGGTCACCCCGCGAATCTCCTCGATATCGCCGCGCGTCACCGGCTGGCGGTAGGCGATGATCGCCAGCGTCTCCAGCGTGGCGCGCGAATACTTGGGCGGCTTCTCCGGGTTCAGGCGGTCGAGGTAAGGCTTCATCTCGGGCCGGCTCTGGAAGCGCCAGCCCGACGCCAGGCTGACCATCTCGATCCCGCGCTCGCGCCAGTCCTGGCGCAGCTCCTCGAGCATGATCTTGATGGTGTCGGCGCCCACGCCCTCGCCCATCGGGCGGCCCTGGTCGTCGACGTCGACGAACAGTTTTTTCATGCCGTGAATCGATATCGGTTCACGCGCGCACAGCAAGGCGGTCTCGAGGACTCTCTTGGCCTCATCAGTATTCATAAGGTCTTCAGCGGATCTGCCAACTAGGACGCAAAGAAAATATCGAACAAAAACCATTCAACGAATGGCAACGACCGCCATCGGATGACGCCGTTTTGCAAAGAAACACGTTGAAACTGGAATCCGTCGCCCGGGCCGATCTGCGCTGGGCGGGAGGTACTGGTGGCGAGATCCGTACTCGCACACACGGCTGCCGTATCTGCCTGGCGGGCCGCAAGCCGTTGATTAACAAGCGAAAACACTGGTTCGCCGCAGCGGCAAAGAGACCAAAGCTCCAGGCGCGATCGACGTCGTTTCCTTCAACAGCGGCCATTGTACCTGATAAAACCGCGAAAAGGACAAACGCCGGCCTATGCGGCGAGCTTCTCGGCCAAAATCGCCGACACGCCCAGGAACGCGGGGTAATCGGCGGTGATCACATAGGTCGGCACCTGCGCCAGGTAGTTCACGAAGCGGCCCTTGTGCTCGAAGCGGCGGCGGAACGCGGAACGCAGGAAGCGCTCGCCCAGCCGCGGCACGATGCCTCCGCCGATATAAATGCCGCCCTGCGCGCCGAGCGTGATCGCGAGATTGCCGGCCACCGTGCCGAGCATCGCGCAGAAGGCTTCGAGCACCTGGTCGCACAGCGCGCACTCGCCGGCCAGCGCGCGGCGCGAAATCTCAGGCGCGGCCAGGCCCAGGTCCGGCTCGCCGCGGTGATGCGCCAGCGCGCGGTAGATCAGCTCGATGCCCACGCCCGACAGCAGGCGCTCGGCCGACACATGCTCGAACTCGCGCCAGGCGAACTCCAGGATCGCGATCTCGGTCGCGTTGGCCGGCGAAAAGGTCACATGCCCGCCCTCGCTGCGCAGTGCGGTCCAGCTGTCGCCGCAGGGAATCAGGCCCGACACGCCGAGCCCGGTACCGGCGCCAAGCAGGCCCAGCGGTGTATGGTCTTGCGGGGCGCCGCCGCCCACCTGCAGCTTTTGATGAGCGGCCAGATGCGGCAAGGCGCGCGCCAGGGCGCTGAAGTCGTTCACCACCAGCAGCGTGTCGAAGCCGCATTCGACGCGCATGGCTTCGATCGAAAACTCCCAGTGGTGGTTGGTCATGCGCACCAGGTCGCCGACCACCGGGTTGGCGATCGCGACCGCGGCATGGCGGATCGCGCCGACCCCGGCCAGCCTGGGCGACGCCAGGTAGGCGCGCAAGGCGTCGGCCAGGGTCGGGTAGCCGTCGCAGGCGAGCACGTCGATCAGCTCGATCCGGCCGGGGCCGGACTCCAGCGCAAAGCGCGCGTTGGTGCCGCCGATGTCGGCAAGCAGCCGCGGCCCGTCCTGGAAGGCGGCGGCGGAAATGGCGGACGAAACGGACGGAAGAGCGGTCATTGCACAGCTTTTGAATAGGATGACCTAGCTTACCGGATTTCCTGCTCCAGTTACAAGTAGTTTCTGTAGTTTAGGTACATTTCACTCTGGCTAACTAGGCCGCACCGGGGCAACTATGGGGAGCGGCGACGGTAGTCCGACTACGCTACGTCAGCTGAGCAACAACAGCGCGGCAATACCACAGGGCTGTGGCGACAAGACGCACGCGACGCGACGCTCGACAGCGGCGCCACGGCAGCACCCGGCGGGCCGGACTTGATTGGAATTGCGGCGCGCCCTCAGGCGGCGCTGAGGCGCACCTGGTGCTGGTTCCAGGCGTCGAGGCCGCCCTTGAGCGGGCGTGCGCGGTGGAAGCCGTGGGCCAGCAACTCCTTGGCCACCTGCGCCGCGGTGACGTCGTTGGGGCAGCTGCAGTAGACGACGATATGGCGGTCCTTGTCGAGCGAGGCCATCAGTTGCCCGGGCTCGCAGGCGTTGTAGATCAGCGCGCCCGGAATCGCCTGGTCGAGCTTTTGCGCGGTGACGCTGCGCGCGTCGATGATCACCGGATCCTGGCCGCCTTCGATCAGCTCCTTGAGCTCGTCCATGCTGATGCGCTCGACCTGCAAGCCTTGCTGGAAGCGGCGCCGCTCGACGTACTTGAACAACACGAACAGTACCAGCAAGCCCACCAGCACGGACAGCGCGGTGGTGCCCATGGTCTCGAGCACGTCGAGCACCTGGTCGACGCTGGTATGAAAGTAGGCGCCGATGCCGATGCCCACGCCGCTCCACAGCAGCCCGCCGGCCACGCTGAAGGCCAGGAAGCGCGCGGTGCTGGTGCCCATCGCGCCGGCCAGCGGCGGCGCGATGGTGTTGAAGCCGGGGACGAACTTGGCCACCACCAGCGACTTCGGACCGTAGCGGTTGAAATTGTCTTCGGTCTGGCTGACGCAGTAATCGGGCGACAGCGAGATCTTGCACAGCAGCTTGAGGATGCGCTTGCCGTAGAAGCGCCCGGCGCGGAACCAGAAATAATCGCTGATCAGGCAGGCGGCCAGGCTGACCGCCAGCACCACCGGCCAGCTGACCTGGCCCTGGGCCGCCAGCGCGCCGGCCACGATCAGCACCGGGAAGGCCGGAATCGGCATGCCGATCTGCTCGATCAGCACTGTGGCGAACACGAGGAACACACCGTAGGTCTGGATCAGGAGGATTAATTTCGACATGCGTCTATCTTAGCCGAAAACGCCGCCGCCAGCGCTTCACACACCGCGCGGAATCGCCGCCAGCAAGGTCCTGGTGTAAGCATGCTGGGGATTGCGGTACAACTCGTCCGAATCGGCCATCTCCACCACGCTGCCCTGGTGCATGACCATGACCCGGTCGGCCATGTACTTCACCACCGACAGGTCGTGCGAGATGAAGATGTAGCTCATCCGGAACTCATCCTGCAAATCCTGCAACAGGTTCAGCACCTGGGCCTGGACCGACACGTCGAGCGCCGACACCGATTCGTCGCACACCAAAATCTCCGGCTGCATGGTCAGGCAGCGCGCGATGGCGATGCGCTGGCGCTGGCCGCCCGAGAACTCGTGCGGATAGCGCTGCAGCGCCTGGGCCGGC
>DASRXO010000798.1:0-2976 GCA_035654095.1 Telluria sp. | reverse complement strand
AGCGCTTGATGACCGCCTCGGCCACGTCGGCCACCGCCACCAGCCGCGCCAGTGCCGGGATGCGCGGACCGGGCAGGTCGTTCGGATAGCCGCTGCCGTCCAGCCGCTCGTGGTGGTGCAGGATGGCTTGCGCGGCCGCCGGCGGGAAGCCGGGCAGTTCGTGCACCAGCACGTAACTGGTGATCGGGTGGACGTGCACGAAGCGGCGCTCGGCCGGGCTGATGCTGTGGCCGGTCGCCAGGATCGCCGGGTCGGTGTGCATCTCGCCGATGTCGTGACACAGGCAGGCCAGCAGCAGCGCGCCGTGCTCGCGTTCCGGCAGGTGCAGGCGCTGCGCCAGCGCGAAGGCGACCATCGCGGTGCGCAGCGAATGCTCGTACATCTCGGTGCGGCGCGCGCGCATCACGCTCAGCCGCATCTGGATCGGCGCCGGCAGCGTCAGGTTGGCCAGCGCATGCTTGACCGCCAGCGGGTCGCCGGCGCGCATCGCGATGCGACGGTAGACCGCATGCTGCTCGATGAACTTGCCGGCCGCCAGCGCCAGGCCGGCGGCGTCGACCGGCTGTTCGGTGCAGAGGCTATGGTCGAGCGGCGCGGCGAGCTTGTGGTGGGTCAGGTGTTCGAACTGGCGCAGGTCGATGCGCGCGCCTTTGGCGATCAGCTTCATGCCGTTGCTGGCATAGATATCCTCGGCCGCCAGCACCTCGGCCTGCTCGCCGAATTCGGTCACGGCCCGCACGTAATGCGGGTTCTCGTCCGGTAGCTCGGGATCCGGCGTACGCGGGTCGTTCGGTGCCATGCGCGCTCCCGGTCGAAGCTCAGGGTCGAATGCTGCATTGCCAAATATACGGCAATGCCGGCGCCTTGTCATATTGATAGCAAAAATTAGCGACTCTTGGTGGCTTTTAGTTGCGCGGGCGAGACTTCGATCGACTCGCCCGGCATCAGGGGATGGCTGGCCAGCGAGAACGGCCCGATACTGCTGCGCACCAGCCGCAGCGTGGGCAGGCCGACCGCGGCGGTCATGCGCCGCACCTGGCGGTTCTTCCCCTCGCGCAGGGTGATCGCGATCCAGCTGGTGGGCTTGCCGGCGCGCACCCGGATCGGCGGCTGGCGCGGCCACAGCCAGCCCGGCGCCGCGATGCGCACCGCCTGGCAGGGCTGGGTGGTGAAGTCGCCCAGGTCGAGCGGCGCCTGCAGGCGGGCGAGGGCGGCAGCATCGGCCTCGCCCTCGACCTGCACCAGGTAGGTCTTGGCTGCCTTGTGGTCGGGGTGGGCGATGCTGTGCTGCAGGCGGCCGTCGTCGGTCAGCAGCATCAGGCCTTCGCTGTCGGCGTCGAGCCGGCCGGCCGGGTAAATATCCGGGATCGCCAGATAGTCGGCCAGCGACTCGCGGCCCGGCTCGGGTGTAAACTGGCACAGCACCTGGAACGGTTTGTTGAACAGGATGAGAGGCATAAATGGGGGGCGGTTCGAAATGTTAAGCTGCTAAGCCGATTGCGGGTGTCGTAAAACCGTAGCGCCTAGTAAAATACTGGTGCATAATATGAAACGCGCGTCTTATGTCTTATAGAAGACTACATAGCTCGTAGAAATTTTTCAACTAATTCAACATTCAGACCTTGCTGACAGACGCAACCTCGTTGCAGCCTGCTATGCGTCCACTTCGGAGAACACGATGTTCCAACATATCAAAGTACCTGCTGACGGCCAGAAAATCACCGTCAATGCTGATTTTTCGCTGAATGTACCAGATAATCCTATCGTTCCCTACATCGAGGGTGACGGCACGGGCGTCGACATCAGCCCGGTCATGATCAAGGTGGTCGATGCGGCGGTGGCCAAGGCCTACGGCGGCAAGCGCAAGATCAGCTGGATGGAAATCTTCGCCGGCGAAAAATCGACCACGGTGTACGGCCCGGACGTCTGGCTGCCGGAAGAAACCCTGGCCGCGGTGAAGGACTACGTGGTCTCGATCAAGGGCCCGCTGACCACCCCGGTCGGCGGCGGCATCCGCTCGCTCAACGTCGCCCTGCGCCAGCAGCTCGACCTGTACGTCTGCCTGCGCCCGGTGCGCTACTTCACCGGCGTGCCGTCGCCGGTGCGCGAGCCGGAGAAGACCGACATGGTCATCTTCCGCGAGAACTCGGAAGACATCTACGCCGGCATCGAGTGGGAGGAAGGCTCGGACGGCGCCAAGAAGCTGATCGAGTTCCTGACCAAGGAAATGGGCGTCACCAAGATCCGCTTCCCGCAGACCTCGGGCATCGGCATCAAGCCGGTCTCGATCCAGGGCACCGAACGCCTGGTGCGCAAGGCGATCCAGTACGCGATCGACAACGACAAGCCGTCGGTGACCATCGTCCACAAGGGTAACATCATGAAGTTCACCGAAGGCGGCTTCCGCGACTGGGCCTACGCGCTGGCGCAGAAGGAATTCGGCGCCCAGCCGATCGACGGCGGCCCATGGTGCAAGCTCAAGAACCCGAAGACCGGGCGCGAGATCATCGTCAAGGATTCGATCGCCGACGCCTTCCTGCAGCAGATCCTGCTGCGCCCGAACGAGTACAGCGTGATCGCCACCTTGAACCTGAACGGCGACTACATCTCCGACGCGCTGGCGGCGCAAGTGGGCGGCATCGGCATCGCGCCGGGCGCCAACCTGTCGGACTCGGTGGCGATGTTCGAAGCGACCCACGGCACCGCGCCGAAGTACGCGGGCAAGGACTATGTGAACCCGGGTTCGCTGATCCTGTCGGCCGAGATGATGCTGCGCCACATGGGCTGGCTCGAAGCGGCCGACCTGATCATCGCGTCGATGCAGAAGTCGATCGCCTCGAAGAAGGTCACCTACGACTTCGCCCGCCTGATGGAAGGCGCGACCCAGGTGAGTTGCTCGGGCTTCGGTCAGGTGATGATCGACAACATGTAGTTGGCCGGCTCCCTTGGCGCCCCGGCGCCGGGACCCAGGCCCCT
>DASRXO010000797.1:0-7155 GCA_035654095.1 Telluria sp. | reverse complement strand
GCTGGGGATCGACGCCGCGGCCCACGACGGCGGCTTGCGCGCGGCCGGCTCGACCATCGCGGTGCTCGGCACCGGCCCCGACATCGTCTATCCGCACGCCAACCGCGCGCTGGCCCGGCGCATCGCGGCCGAGGGCTGCGTGATTAGTGAGTGCTCACTGGGCACGCAGCCCGAGCGCACCGGCTTCCCGCGCCGCAACCGCATCATCAGCGGGCTGGCGGCCGGCGTGCTGGTGGTCGAGGCTGCCGCGCGCTCGGGTTCGCTGATCACCGCCCACCTGGCCGGCGAGCAGGGGCGCGAAGTGTTCGCGCTGCCCGGCTCGGTGCACGCGCCGTTGGCCAAGGGCTGCCACCAGCTGATCCGCGAAGGCGCGCAGCTGGTCGAGACCGCCGACGAGATCCTTGCCGCGCTGCAACGCTCGCCGCTGGCCGGCGCGCGCTACCGGCCGGACGGCGCCGCGCGCGACCGGCCGCTGCCGGCCCACGCCGCGCTGCTGGCGGCGATGGGCTACGAGCCGGTCGACACCGACACCCTGGCCGCGCTCGGCGCAGGCGATCCGGCCGAGCTCAGTGGCCAATTATTGACGCTGGAACTGGCCGGCCAGATCGAGCGCTTGCCGGGCGGATTATTCCAGCGCCTTATTCGCTGAACCCGTCCGCGCAGGGCTTGTGTCGGCACGAGCTTAGCTGATAGAGTAGAGCCATGTTCGATATCCTGGTTTATCTTTACGAGACGTACTACCGCCCCGACGCCTGCCCCGAGCCGGCCGCCTTGGCGCGCAAGTTGTCTGCCGTCGGCTTCGACGACGTGGAGATCTCCGAAGCGCTGGTCTGGCTTACCGACCTGACCGAAATGGCCGGCGACGAACAAAATTCGGCGGTCAGTTCGAGCGGCACGCGCTTCTACGTGGCCCAGGAAGTCGACGCGCTGGGCGGCGCCGCGGTCGGCTTCATCCAGTTCCTCGAAAGCGCCAAGGTGCTCAGCGCGGTGCAGCGCGAGATCGTGGTCGAGCGCGCGCTGGCGCTGAAGGAATCGCCGGTCGGGCTGGGCAAGCTCAAGATCATCGTGCTGATGTTGCTGTGGAGCCAGGGCAAGGAGCCGGACGCCCTGATGTTCGACGACCTGTTCGGTGCCGATGACGAGCAGGCGCCGCGCCTGCTGCACTGAATCCGCCCCGTCGCCGGCGCCGCGACGGCGTCCTCCCCGTTTCCCCTTCGTGCAAGGTTCGCTGTCCGGGACAGGAACTTGTTGCAGAGCCCACTTGCGGTTTGCCCGGCAACCCGCTTATCATTGGCCGCTCAATCAGTTTGTTACAAAAACGATATCAGGATGACATTGCGCATCCGGCGGCCAAGCCATGTATGATGCGCGTGCCGAACCACCTCCAGAAAGTACGACGAGAAAACCTATGACCAAAACCCTCATCATCGCCGAGAAGCCATCCGTCGCGAACGATATCGCCAAGACGCTGGGCGGCTTCACCAAGCACGATGAGTATTTCGAGTCCGACGAGTACGTGTTGTCGTCGGCGGTCGGCCACCTGCTGGAAATCGCGGTGCCGGAAGAGCACGACGTCAAGCGCGGCAAATGGAGCTTCGCCCACTTGCCGATGATCCCGCCGTATTTCGCGCTGAACCCGATCGCCAAGACCGAGGCGCGGCTCAAGGTGCTCAACAAGCTGATCAAGCGCAAGGACGTCACGGCCCTGATCAACGCCTGCGACGCGGGGCGCGAAGGCGAGTTGATCTTCCGCCTGATCGCCCAGAACGCCAAGGCCAAGCAGCCGGTCAAGCGCCTGTGGCTGCAATCGATGACGCCGGGCGCGATCCGCGACGGCTTCTCGCACCTGCGCAGCGACGAGGAGATGTTGCCGCTGGCCGACGCCGCGCGTTGCCGTTCCGAAGCCGACTGGCTGATCGGCATCAACGGCACCCGCGCGATGACCGCCTTCAACTCGAAAGAGGGCGGCTTCTACCTGACCACGGTGGGCCGGGTGCAGACGCCGACGCTGTCGATCGTGGTCGAGCGTGAAGACAAGATCAAGAAATTCGTGTCGCGCGACTACTGGGAAGTGCGCGCCGAGTTCGTCTGCGCGGCCGGCGTGTACGAAGGGCGCTGGCTCGACCAGGCCTTCAAGAAGGACGAGAACGACCCCGAGAAGCGCGCCGAGCGCCTGTGGAGCAAGGTGGCGGCCGACACCATCGCGATGGCCTGCAAGGGCCGCCAGGGCAATGTGACGGAAGAATCGAAGCCGACCACCTCGATGGCGCCCGGCCTGTTCGACCTGACCAGTTTGCAGCGCGAGGCGAATGGCCGCTTCGGCTTCTCGGCCAAGAACACGCTGGGGCTGGCGCAGGCGCTGTATGAAAAGCACAAGGTGCTGACTTATCCGCGTACCGATTCGCGCCACCTGCCGGAAGACTACGTCAGCACCGTCAAGGACACCTTGGTCAGCCTGGCCGAGAACAATAATTACCACCAGTTCGCCAAGCAGATCACCGACAAGGGCTGGGTCAAGCCGAACAAGCGGATTTTCGACAACACCAAGATTTCGGACCACTTCGCGATCATCCCGACCACCATCGTGCCGAAGAATTTGTCGGAGCCCGAGCAAAAGCTGTACGACCTGGTGACGCGGCGTTTCATGGCGGTGTTTTTCCCGGCCGCCGAATTCCAGGTCACGACCCGCTACACCGAGGTGTCGGGCCACCAGTTCAAGACCGAAGGCAAGGTCATGACCAATCCGGGCTGGCTGGCGATCTACGGCAAGGAAGCGTCGACCGACAGCGACAAGGACGACAACACCGGCGGCAACCTGGTGCCGGTGGCCAAGGGCGAGAAAGTGTTGACCGAGAAGGTCACGGCCAACGGCCTGGTCACCAAGCCGCCCGCGCGCTACTCCGAAGCGACCTTGCTGTCGGCGATGGAAGGCGCGGGCAAGCTGATCGACGACGACGAGCTGCGCGACGCGATGGCCGGCAAGGGCCTGGGCACGCCGGCCACGCGCGCCGCCATCATCGAGGGCTTGCTGACCGAGCGCTATCTGCTGCGCGAAGGGCGCGAGCTGATCCCGACCGCGAAAGCCTCGCAGCTGATGACCTTGCTGCGCGGCCTGGGCGTGAACGAGCTGACCGCGCCCGAGTTGACCGGCGAGTGGGAATACAAGCTGTCGCAAATGGAGAAGGGCAAGATTTCGCGTGACGAGTTCATGCGCGAGATCGCCCAGATGACCCAGATCATCGTCAAGCGCGCCAAGGAATACAACAACGACACGATCCCGGGCGACTATGCGACCTTGCAGACGCCGTGTCCGAATTGCGGCGGCGTGGTGAAAGAGAACTACCGGCGTTTCGCCTGCACCAAGTGCGACTTCAACATGAGCAAGACGCCGGGCAGCCGCCAGTTCGAGATTGCCGAGGTGGAAGAGTTGCTGAAGAACCGCGTCATCGGCCCGATGCAAGGCTTCCGTTCGAAGATGGGGCGGCCGTTTGCCGCGATCTTGCGGATCGTGCGCGACGAGGACATCAACAACTTCAAGCTCGAGTTCGATTTCGGCCAGAACGACGAAGGCGGCGAAGATGGCGAGGGCGTCGATTTCAGCGGCCAGACCGCGCTCGGCCCCTGCCCGAAATGCGGCGGCGGCGTGTACGAGATGGGGCTGGCGTATGTCTGCGAGCACAGCGTGGCGAAGCCGAAGACCTGCGATTTCCGCAGCGGGCGCATCATCCTGCAGCAAGAGATCTTGCCGGAGCAAATGGCCAAGCTGCTCAACGAAGGCAAGACCGAGTTGCTGCCGGGTTTCGTATCGCAGCGTACGCGGCGGCCGTTCAAGGCCTTCCTGGTGAAGGGCAAGGACGGCAAGATCAGCTTCGAGTTCGAAGAGCGCAAGGCCAAGGCCCCGGCCAAGGGCAAGGCGGTGCCGGTCGCCGACGCGGCCGAGGCGCCGGCCGAGCCGGTCAAGAAGGCGGCAGCGAAAGCGCCGGCCAAGGCGGCCGCCAAAAAAGCGCCCGCCAAGCGCGCCGCCGCCAAAAAATAAATCCAAACTGCAAGAAAAGCCAAAGGGGCAATTGCTCCCGGAAGCAGAGCTTGCGCCCAATCAAGATGGGGTCACATCTGACATTCGTACATTTCTTCTGCGAAATGTACGAATGTCAGATGTGACCCCAAGTGTTTCGGATGCCAGCTTTTCGATGGGCGCAGAGGCCAAACCTCTCTCAAACCCGCGTTGCCACCCTCGAATCCCGACTGGGGTCACGTCTGACATTCGGACATTTCTTTGGTGAAATGTACGAATGTCAGACGTGACCCCAACGGGTCAGAGGCGGGTCCAGGGACTGTTCGTGATCCGTTGGCCTTCGAGCCAAGGTTGGTTGGAGGCGACAATGCGCCAGCCATCGTGGTCGCGCCGGGCGAAGCAGAATTCGCTCCAGCGGCCCGGATACGCGTCGTCGCGCCTGCCCCGCGCCCATGCCGCCCAACTGGCGCCGACCAGCAGGTAGCCGACCGCCCCGTCGCCCTCGTCGAAGCGCGTGCCCGCCACCGGCCCGCCTTCGAGCCGCTCCCAGTCTTCGTCGTAGCTGCCGTCGAGGCCGGCTTCGTGCAGCCGGTCCGGCGCGTCGAAACGCATCCAGCCCGCGTCCAGCACCTCGCTGACGGCAGGGAAGGCGATCTCGGGATGCCACTCGCAGCGCGCGCCATCCACCACGGTGGTGCCGGCGAACGCGATTTGCGCGCCCAACCGCGCCGCCTGCGCCGCGCTCATCCGTTCCAGCTGGCCGGCGTGGGCCAGCGCCGGACGATCGACCGGAATCCGCAAGTCGATGTGGTAGCGCTCCCCTTGCAACCACAGCACGCGCGTGCTCGCATCGCGGCTGCCGTCGGCGCGCCGGATCTCGCTACGTCGCCACAGGCCGAGATACGCGGGCGGCACGGTGGCGCCGCCGCTCATGCCGAATTGTCCGGGGGTAAATAATGAAGCAATGACGCGCCTTGCAATGCTGGGGAAAGGGTGGGCAGATGTTGCATAAAAACAACGCCAACGCCGGGCAGGGCCGGCTGGCGCCGATGCGCGGGGCCGGAAATCCGGCCGCCGGCCTTACTCTTCTTCCATCGCGACGATCGCGTCCTCGCCGTTATGGATCGCTTTGACCAGGCCGAGGATCTCGGTGCGCCATGCCTCGTCGGCATCCGCATCGGCCACGCCATCAATATCCGCCAGCAGCCAACGCAGCAGATCGTTCTTTTCGTCCGCGCTCAGCAGTTGAATTTTGTTAGTGATCTCGGCGACAGTTGGGGACATCTGGAATGCTCCTCTTGTTTACATGTAAATAATATCGTCTAGTCTAGCGTATTTCGACCTCAATCAGGTTATCTGTAGGCTTACGATCGATTAATTTATCGTCGGGGTCGATGCCGGCCTTGGCCGGCCGCCCGTTCACCACCAGCGTGACCGTCATGTCCTTCTGCTCCACCAGCCGCCGTTCGCGCGCCAGCGGGTTGCCATCCTTGTCGTCGACCCCGAATTCGATGTAATCCTTGAGCGGCATGTCCTTCTCGTCGCCCAGCTCGCCGGCGCGCACCTTGGCCGCGCTGGCCGTGATGGTCACCTCGTACTTGCCGTCGGGCCGCTTGCGGGCCCAGGCCGCGGTGGCCCGGTTTTCGTACAGGACAATCGCTTCGAACAGGTCGTCCACCACATACGCCATGTCGGGCGGCACCACCTTGCGCAGGCCCTCGACCAGTACCGACACAGTCGGGTAGGGCGTGCCGTGGAAGGCGTAGCGCGTCAGCAGTTCGTGCAGCACGGCGTTGACCTTGTCCTCGCCGACCAGGTCCTGCAGTAAATACATCGCCAGGCTGCCCTTGCGGTACTGGATATAGTCCTGGCTCTCGTTCTGCGCCAGCGGCAGCTCTTTCTTTTTTTCGAGCGCGCGGCCAAGCAGATACTGCTCCAGGTCGTAGCGCAGGAAGCGCCGCATCTTGGCCGGACCGAAGGTCTGCTTCATCACCATCAGGGCCGAATATTCGGCCAGGGTTTCGCTCAGCACCGTGCTGCCGCGCGTGTTCGCGCCCACCAGCTGGTGGCCCCACCACTGGTGCGCCACTTCGTGCGCCGTGACGTAGAAGGGGTAGTCGAGGTCTTTCGGGTTCTTGTCGTCCACCTTGGCGATGAAGCCCACGCTCTCCGAATAGGGAATCGTGTTCGGGTAGGACTGGGCATACGCGGCGTAGCGCGGGAATTCGACCACCCGCAGCACCTTGTGCTGGTAGGGGCTGTAGTTCTTCGCGCAGTAGTCGAGCGCGGCCTTGGCGCCCTTGATGATGCGCTCGAGATTGAAGTCGTGTCCCGGATGGTAATAGACGTCGATCGTCACGTCCTGCCAGCGGTCGTGGCGCACCTCGTAGCGCGCCGACTGGAAGGCGTACAGATTGAGGATCGGCTTGTCCATCTTGTAGTGGAAGTAGTGGCGGCCCTTGTCGAGCCAGTCGCGCTCCAGGGTGCCGGGCGCGATCGCGGTCTGGTCCGGACTGGTGCTGACCACCGCGTCGAAATTGATCCAGTCGGCGTCGTTGGCCAGGTAGTTGTTGGCCAGGCCGGCCGGATCGTCGCGCGCCAGCATGCGCTCCTTCGGCGCCAGGCCGTGGCGCTTGCGGTCGCGGTCGTCCAACAGTTCGAGCGTGGACTGGTAGCCGATGTGCGGCAGCTTGTCGTTGTTGAAGAAGGTGCCGTTGCCGACCACCGGGGTGTCCATCCCGAGGCCGAGGATGCCGTGCGGCGCATACTCGATGCCGAACTCGATCGCCAGCCGCGCGCCCGGCGGCAGCGGCGTCGCCAGCCGGTAGCCGTAGAAGCCGCGCCGGCTGTCGGCGAACAGCAGCTGCGCCGGCGCGCTGAAGCGCAGCTTGAAGTCGGCCAGCTTGTCCTGCTGGACGAAGATCTCGCCGATCGGCTTGCCGCTGCGGTTCTCGAGCTGGTAGGCGCCCTGGACCCGCAGCCGCCGCCGCTCGGGCTCGATGTCGACCTGCAGGTGGACGTCGGTGATGCGCGGCTGCGGCAGCGCGGCCAGCTTCTTGTAGCGCTGTTCGTACTGGGCCCGGTCTTCGTCGGTCTGGAACGCGGTCTGGAAGTCGTTCGCGACCTGCAGGTTGTAGTAC
>DASRXO010000796.1:0-2676 GCA_035654095.1 Telluria sp. | reverse complement strand
CTTCGTCGATTGCGTCAGGCAGTAAAAAAAAGGAGCTTCGGCTCCTTTTTTCGTCTGGACCGTCACAAGCGATTTGGCCGCCGCGTCTAATGGACATGGAAGGCGCACAGGGCGCCTCCCGCTCCCTGAAAGGTCCGTCGCCATGTCGCACGCCGCCCGCCTCCCCTTCTACACCCTCGCCCCCGCCAACCTCAAGGCGATGATCAACCTGTCCGGCTCCGTCAAGCAAAGTTCGCTCGGCGCGCACCTGGTCGAACTGGTCAACCTGCGCGTTTCCCAGATCAACGGCTGCGGCATCTGCGTCGACATGCACTGGCGCGACCTGATCAAGCAGGACGTCGCCCCGCGCCACCTGAACGCCGTCGCCGGCTGGCGCGAAGCGCCCTTCTTCACCGAGCGCGAACGCGCCGCCCTGGGCTGGGCCGAAGCCGTCAACGCGCTGCCGCAGCGCGACGACACCGATGCCGCCTATGCGGTGCTGGCGCAGCATTTCACCCCGACCGAGATCGCGGAACTGAGCTATGCAATCGCCACCATCCGCGGCTGGAATGTGCTGAACCTCAGCCTGCGCAACCAGATCCCGGAAGTGCCGGCCCCGGGATTCTAAACCGGGCTACACTGTTGCCATGGCTAGTTCCACCGACGTCGAGACCTTCACCGCGCTTCGCCCGCGGCTGTTTTCGATCGCCTACCGCATGCTGGGCATCCGCGCCGACGCGGAGGACGTGGTGCAGGACGCCTGGCTGCGCTGGCACGGCAGCGACGCGGCGGCGCTGCAATCGGCCGAGGCCTGGCTGGTCACGGTCACCACGCGACTCGCCATCGACCGCCTGCGCACCCGCAAGGTGGAACGCGAAAGCTATATCGGCTGGTGGCTGCCCGAGCCGCTGGTGGAACTCGACGAGCGCACCCCGGAGAGCGCGGCCGAAATGGCGAGCGACGTTTCGGTGGCATTCATGTGGGTGCTCGAGCGCCTGTCCGCCGACGAACGCGCCGCCTTCCTGATGCGCCAGGTGTTCGACCAGGACTACGCCGATATCGCGGCGATGCTGAACAAGTCCGAAGCCAGCTGCCGCCAGCTGGTGCACCGCGCGCAGGAGCGCGTGCAGCAGGAGCGGCCGCGGTATGCGGTGGCGAAGGACACGCACCGCGAGCTGCTGACCAGGTTCATGCAGGCGGCGGCCAGCGGCGACCGCGCGGCGATGAAGGCGATGATGTCGGACGAGGTGCAACTGGTGGCCGACGGCGGCGGCAAGGTCAATTCCTTCCTCAAGATCCAGCACGGCGCGGCACGCGTCGCAGGCATCTTCTGGTCGCTGGAACACCAGTTCCCGTCGCAGGTCGCGTACCGCCAGGCGCTGGTCAACGGCGAGCCGGGCTTGCTGCGCTATGTGGCCGGCAAGCTCGAATCGGCGCAGTCCTTCATCGTCGACGGCGGGCGGATTGTCGCGGTATTCATCATCCGCAATCCGGACAAACTGACCACGATCCCGCAAGGTATTTGAGGGGATGTTCCCGGACCGGAGGCCGGGTCGCGATCAGGCCTTCGGCAAGGTCACGCCGTGCTGGCCCTGGTACTTCCCGCCGCGATCCTTGTACGAAGTCTCGCACACTTCATCGCTTTCGAAGAACAGCACCTGCGCGCAGCCCTCGCCCGCGTAGATCTTGGCCGGCAGCGGCGTGGTGTTCGAGAACTCCAGCGTCACATACCCTTCCCACTCCGGCTCGAACGGCGTCACGTTGACGATGATGCCGCAGCGCGCATACGTCGATTTGCCGAGGCAAACCGTCAGCACGTTGCGCGGAATGCGGAAGTATTCGATGGTGCGCGCCAGCGCGAACGAATTCGGCGGAATGATGCAGACGTCGCTCTTGATGTCCACGAACGAGTTCGAATCGAAGTTCTTCGGATCGACGATGGTGCTGTTAATGTTGGTGAACACCTTGAATTCGTCCGCGCAGCGGATGTCGTAGCCGTACGACGAGGTGCCGTAGGAGATGATCTTGCGGCCGTCGGCCTCGCGCACCTGCCCCGGCTCGAACGGTTCGATCATGCCGGTGGCGAGCGCCGTGCGGCGGATCCATTTGTCGCTTTTGATTGTCATCGCTGGAGCTCTTCTAAAGTAAATCGGTTCCCGCGATTTTACGCTAGATTCTCAGGCCTGCGCCAGCAGCGCCCCGATCATCTGGCGCGTCGCGCGCGCCGCCAGCTCGGGCGACTCCATCGGGAACAGGTGGCCGCCGTCGATCTCGGTGTAATGGCGGCCGACCAGCGCGCGGGTGGCGGCGCGCCCGGCCTGGCGCAGCTCGACCGACTCGGTGCCGCCGATGAAGCCGATCGGCACCGGATAGGGCGCGCGCATGAGGTCCCCCAAGTGGTGCGGCAGGCTGCGGTAGATCGCGGTCTCCACCTCGCGCGAGAAGCGCAGCTGCACGCCTTCCGGATGCGGGACCAGCCCGTGTTCGAGATAATCGGCGAGCACGCCCGGCGCCCAGGCCGCGAACATCGGCTTGGCGATGAAATGCCGGTAGGCCGCGGCCGCATCCGGCCACAGCTCGCGCCGCCGCACCGAGGACCTGGCCGGCGAGAAGCGATCACCCCAGCCCTGCACCTTGGCCAGGCGCCACAGCCAGGCGCGCCAGCCCGCCACCACCGGCGAATCGAGCATCACCACG
>DASRXO010000795.1:0-4262 GCA_035654095.1 Telluria sp. | reverse complement strand
CTCGTCGAGGATCAGGATATTGGCGCTGCGGTAGATCTGCTTGAGGATCTCGACGCGCTGCTGCGCGCCCACCGACAGGTCTTCGATCTTCGCCAGCGGGTCGACGTCGAGCCGGTAGCGCGCGCAGATCTCGCGCAGCCTGGCCTCGGTCTCGGCGCGCTTCGACGCCAGCTTGAAGCCGCCCTCGGCGCCGAGCATCACGTTGTCGAGCACCGTGAAATTCTCGACCAGCATGAAGTGCTGGTGCACCATCCCGATCCCGAGCGCGATCGCCTCGTGGCTGCTGCGGATGTCGCGCTGCTGGCCGTCGATCAGGCACTGGCCGCTGTCGGCGTGGTAGTAGCCGTACAGGATGCTCATGAGGGTCGACTTGCCCGCGCCGTTCTCGCCGATGACGCCATGGATGGCGCCTTTCTCGATCGAGAAGCTGACCCGGGAGTTCGCCTGCACCGGCCCGAAGGCCTTGCAGATATCGCGGAATTCTACGGCTGGCGGCATGTCTTCATAGGTGGTGTGTTCAAAAGCGCGCCGACCGGACGATCCGGCGCGGCGCGCTTTTGGAATGGCGAGGGAAAAAATCAGGCCTGGCAGGCGCCGTTAACCTTGATCTTGCCGTTGATGATATTGGCCTTGGCTTCGTTGACGCGTTTCTCCATGTCCGGCGTCACCAGCGCGCGGTTGTCCTTGTCGACCACCCAGTCCACGCCGTTTTCCTTCAGGCCCTTGTAGGTGATGCCCGGCTTCCAGCTGCCGTTCTTCATCTCCATGAAGGAATCGTAGATCGCATTGTCCACGTGCTTGACCATTGAGGTCAGCATCGTGCCCGGGTGCAGATAGTTCTGGTTGGAGTCGACGCCGATCCCCAGCTTGCCCTTTTCCTTCGCCGCCTGCAGGGTGCCCATGCCGCTGCCGCCGGCCACCGCGAACACCACGTCGACGCCGCGGTCGAACTGCGCGCGCGCCAGCTCGCCGCCCTTGGCCGGGTCGTTCCATGCCGCGCTGGTGGTGCCGACCATGTTCTGCATGGTCTCGATCTTCGGATTGGTGGCCTTCGCGCCTTGCGCGTAGCCGCAGGCGAAGGAGCGGATCAGCGGAATGTCCATGCCGCCGACGAAGCCGACCTTCTTCGACTTGGACGCGATGGCCGCGGCCACGCCGACCAGGTAGGAGCCTTCCTCTTCGCGGAACAGCACCGAGTTCACGTTATTCCCCTTGGCCGCGCCGTCGATCAGCACGAAGCGCACGTTGGGGAATTCCTGCGCGACCTTTTGCACCGCCTGGGTCTGCGAGAAACCGATCGCCGCGATCAGGTCCAGCTTCTTGCGGGCGAGGCCGCGCAGCATCTGCTCGGCCTGGGTGTCGCTGCTCGCCTGCGCCTCGATATAAGGAATCTTGGTTTCCTTCTTGAAGCGCTCGGCGCCCTCGAAGGCGGACTGGTTGAAGGACTTGTCGAATTTGCCGCCGGCATCGTAGACGATGCCCAGCTTGGGATCGGCGGCGGAGGCGCCGGCCGCGACGCAGAGCGCCGCCATCGTCATACAGAGTTGCTTAAATTTCATGAATTGGCTCCTGGAATATCGATATTGTACCTGCTGGCGCGGCCCATCCCGCCGCCGCTGCCTGTCGCATCGCTACAACACCGGCCGCCCACGTTTGGGAGGCAACTCCACCCGCTTTTTGCGACCCCGGCCATCGCGGCCGGCCCCGCACGCCTGAGCCACGGCCCGCGCCGCGCATCGTACAGCCTTAGAACTATGCATCAGCGGGATTATGTATGGCAAATACGTTTTTACTTAGCCATTTATATGATCGAAATATAAATAGCAAAAGTATTTATCAAGATTTACGCGTAAATAATTCATGCTAGCATCCCTCATTCTTTACATAGCGATATGCAAAGGCTGACCGCTTACAACCATGCATTTCCACCAGAGGGGTTATCGTAATGACAAAGAAAAACAAGCAGGCGATGGTGTTCGCGAGCCGCTCGCTGATCGCGTTGGCCGTCGCCGGCGCCTTCCCTCTGCAGGTGGTGATGGCGCAGGACGCCGCCGCCGACAGCAAGGCTCAACCGGGCCAGCTCGAGACCGTGATCGTGACCGCGCAGCGGCGCTCGGAAAACATCAAGGACGTGCCGATGGCGATCACCACGCTGAAGGGCGAGAAGCTCGACGTGCTGACTTCCGGCGGCCAGGACATCCGCTTCCTGTCGGGCCGTTCGCCGAGCCTGAACATCGAATCGGACTACGGCCGCTCGTTCCCGCGCTTTTACATCCGCGGCCAGGGCAATACCGATTTCGACCTCAACGCCTCGCAGCCGGTCGGGCTGGTGGTCGACGACATCGTGCAGGAAAGCCCGATGCTGAAAGGCTTCCCGGTGTTCGACGTCGACCAGGTCGAAGTGCTGCGCGGTCCGCAGGGCACCCTGTTCGGCCGCAACTCGCCGGCCGGCGTGATCAAGTTCGACTCGGTCAAGCCGGTGTTCAAGGCCGAAGGCTATGCGACGGTCGGCTTCGGCAATTACGGCGCCAAGAATGTCGAAGCCGTGTACAACCTGCCGATCAGCGACACCATCGCCGCGCGCCTGTCGGTGCAATCGCAGAATCGCAACGACCGCGTCCACAACGACCGCCCGAACGCGCCGACCAGGGACTTCGAAGGCTACAACGACAATGCGGGCCGGTTCCAGCTGCTGGTCAAGCCGAGCAACGATTTCAGCGCGCTGTTCAATGTCCACGCGCGCAATATGAACGGCAGCGCCACGCTGTTCCGCGCCAACATCATCAAGAAGGGCACCAACGAGCTGGTCGACAACTTCCGCTACGACGACTACCCGACCGACGGCGGCAACTCGCAGCACCTGAACACCAAGGGTGCGAACATGCATTTGCGCTGGGAGCTCGACGGCATGTCGCTGCATTCGATCACCGGCTATGAGACCGCGGAATTTTACAGCCGCGGCGACGTCGACGGCGGCTATGGCGCGGCATTCGCGCCGCCGTCCGGCCCCGGCTTCATCCCGTTCCCGGTCGAGACGGCCGACGTGCTGCCCGACCATAACCAGACCACCCAGGAGTTCCGCCTCGAGTCGAACAACAAGGGGCCGCTGCAGTGGATCGGCGGCGTGTTCTATTTCAAGGAGCACATCCAGATCGACAGTATCGCCTTCGACACCTTCGCGCCGGGCAATCCGCAGGTGCCGGGGTACTCGACCCAGAAACAGGACGCCAAGTCGTGGGCGGTGTTCGGTTCGCTGAACTACACGGTCAGCGACAAGCTCAAGCTGCGCTCCGGCCTGCGCTACACCAACGACAAGAAGGACTTCACGGCACAGCGCATCGAACCGCCGCTGGCCTCGGGGCTGAATCCGCTGCACAGCGATACCAAGAACACCAGCTGGGACGTGTCCGGCACGTATGAGCTGGACAAGGACACCAACCTGTTCGCCCGCATCGCCACCGGCTACCGCGCGCCGAGTATGCAGGGCCGCCTGTTCGGCCTGACCGACAAGCCGTCGTTCGCCAACGCCGAGAAGGTGCTGTCGTACGAAGCCGGCATCAAGGAAGACCTGTTCAACCGGCGCGCGCGTTTGAGCGCCAGCGTGTTCCAGTACCGCGTCAAGGACAAGCAGCTGACCGCGGGCAGCGGCTCGATCAATATGAACCAGTTGGTCAACGCCGACAAGGTCACCGGCCAGGGCGTGGAAATCGACTTCCAGGCGATCCTGTCCGATTCGCTGCGCATGACCTTGGGCGGCAGCTACAACGACACCGAGATCAAGGACAGCAAGCTGTTCGTGCAGTACTGCGGCAACGTGAGCAACAACGCGGCCAGCGGCTGCACGGTGACCAATACGCCGGGGCCGTTCCCGGGCACGGTCAGCATCAACGGCAATCCGTTGCCGCGCGCGCCCAAGGTCCAGACCAACTTCACGCTGCGTTACGGCGTGCCGATGGCGGACGGCGAGTTCTTCGCGCTTACCGACTGGGTATATCGCGGCACCTACAATATGTTCCTGTACGAAGCCAAGGAATACACCGCCAAGTCGCTGCTCGAAGGCGGCCTGCGCGTGGGCTACAAGTGGAGCAACTACGAGCTGGCTGCGTTCGCGCGCAACATCACCGACAAGGTGCAGGTGGTGGGGGCGATCGACTTCGACAACCTGACCGGCATGGTTAACGAACCGCGCACGCTGGGCGTGCAGTTCAAGGCCAGCTTCTAATCCGGCCCGGCCGCCGCGGCCCCCGCCCACCATCATGGTG
>DASRXO010000794.1:0-4286 GCA_035654095.1 Telluria sp. | reverse complement strand
TCAAAAAAATGGGGTGCTCGTGAAATACCTGGCGTCTGGCATCGCCCTGGACAAACACAGCAATCTATCGCCCATCCGGGACCGATGCTCACCTACTTTGTTCCCGGCTTGCCGGTGTCCAGATTGACGTTGCCCTTCGTGGACCAATTATTCTTCTTGGTCCCGTCCTTGGTTGAGCGGTCATGACTAGCGACGCGAGTGCCGTTCTTCTTCGTAAATCCGCTTACGTGCTCGCGCTGAGTCTTGGCGCCGGTTCCGGTCGCCTGCTTTCCGGCATGGTGAGCGCCGCCTGTTGAATGGCCATTGCGCGCGATGCTGTGGCCGCCGCCATGTCCGCCAGGACGTGCCAAAGATGGGAGTGCGAATGCGATAGCGCATACAGCCAAAACTATTTTTTTCATTGCCTTCTCCGAGACCGCGACAGAGTGACATGCTGTGGCGCCCTCTTCTCGCCAGTTTGTGCTCGATTCAACCGCCAAACGGCATGTATGAAATCCCGTTCTGGATTGACCCAACTACCTGCGCCTGATTTTCCGGGCTCTCACCAAATGATGCCAGCACGAACGCCCCAGTAGCGGCATGCGTGTCCAGCACACTGACCCAATAGTCAAGGCCAGCCTGATCCGGCGCGCGGTGGAGTACGTTTTGGTAAAACTTCCCCACCATAGAAAGGGACGTTGGGTGCGTGCCGTACATGACCTGAAATTCGCTTGAGTTCATAAACCCGCTCGCGACGTCAGTTAGCGCCATGCCACCATCCATGCTCTTGATCCAGTAGCCGAGGCCGGCGCTGTCCGGCGCTCTGTTGAACGCCGCCTGGTAGACTCGGTAGGCCATCCCGGCATTTCCGGTCAAGTCGTAGGCAATGTTCTTGTCGTCGAACTGTAGGCGCGAAATGTTCACGAGCGCATCCACGCCATCAGGGCCGGAGGTCGTGATGGCCGTTCCGGTCCGAGTAATTTGATATTGGCTCGACAGGCCTGAAAGCACAACCGTATCGGTACCGCCCCCGCCCTCGATGCGATCATTGGCGCCGTAACCGCGCAGGATATTGTTGTAGGCGTTTCCGCTGATATGGTCGTTGCCGGAAAAGATGTTCTGAATCTGCAAAGCGGTGCCAGCAGTCGCAGCGGTGAAGGACAATGAGCCACTTGCGGCTATCAATGCCTCGCCAGTTGGCGTCGCCGATATATCCACGCGTGTGATTACGCCATTAACCGTATCCGTATAGACGAGCGACACTTTCTCGGTAAATCCACCAGAAAATGTCGTTGTGGCGACGCCAGATTGTCCAACCAAGATTGGGCCGGTCCCCCAACTGTTGATGGTGCCCAAGGTCGAGCCCATGATCGCATCTTGGGTTGCCCCGAGCGCCGGTGTCACGGCCATACTATCAAGGCCATACTTGTGCGCAGCATTTGTTATTTGATAATCAATCGCCATCCGTGTCTCCTACGGCAGTTTGGCGTGCCGTTGCGTCATAGCGCTTATTGCGCAGCGATGCACCTAAACTGAATTTCGGTCTTCGGGAAATTACCCAGGATGTAGGGTGGTTTTGCGTCGCTCTCGCTGATTACTTGAAGCGCCTGACCCTTGGCTCCGCAAAATTGACCGGCTTCACCCATTGCCTCTGCCTTCAATGTGCCCATGCCGCTGAAGCCGGTGGCTGCTTGGCGCGATACGAAGTATGAATCATGCCCCGTGGCGACTACGCCGGAGTTTGCCGCGCATCCAGTAAGCGCGACAGCAGCACATGCAAGCAATGATTTCACTATGTTCTCCAATTCGGCGCGCTGGCGTAGACACAATGCCGCGAGGAAATTCGATCTTACATCTAGTGATGACTAATTGCTATGTATTTATCAGTACAGTTTCAAATCGCATGTTCAGAAACGACCGTATATGAACATCTACGCCAAGCTATGTTCATAAAATAGGGACTTCTTTTTTGAACGTGTTCGTATATATTGAGCACGTTATTGAACAGTTTTGAACCCCAACCCAACCAAGGAAACGAACATGGCCACCTTCGCTTACAGCCGAGTCAGCACCAAGGACCAGACCACCGCAAACCAGAAGCTGGAAATTGAAAGCGCTGGCTACAAGGTCGACTACTGGTTCAGCGATGAAGGCGTGAGCGGTAAGGTGTCCGCCAGCCAGCGCCCGCAGTTCAAGACTCTGCTCGGCCAGATCCGCGACGGCGAGACCTTGGTAGTTTCAAAGCTGGACCGCCTGGGCCGGGATGCTCAGGATGTCGGAGCGACGATCAAGGCCCTGGCCGCGCGCAAGATCGAGGTAATCGTCCTGCAACTCGGCAAACTCGATCTGACCTCGCCGGCCGGAAAGCTGATGCTCACGATGTTGGCGGCCGTCGCCGAGATGGAGCGCGATCTTCTGGTCGAGCGGACGCAGTCGGGCCTGGCACGCGCCAAGGCAGAGGGTAAGACCTTGGGACGACCCACAAAAACAACGGATGTGCAGCGCGCTGAAATTGTCGGCATGCGCAAGAACGGTGCTTCGATTAGCGCCCTGTCGCGCTCGTATGGTATTTCGCGCGCCAGCATCATGCGGGTGACCGGCGATCTTTGACTGCTGCGAAGTTGGTTATTCATCGAAGAGGCTCAGTGCCACTCTCTAGGTAAAATCGCTATGAATCTTCGTCCTCATCATCCTCGTCCCACACGCGCTCATCAGGATCGAGTGTCCACAGGGGAGCCGTTAGGAGCGTAATGTCACCGGCACGCGGCGGAGTTCCCGCGCCGCACCAAGCCCGTTCTGCGCCTTGTGGCAGGACATCCGGAATAGGGATCGCCCGCTTCTCATTCGAGCCCGGCGCAGCGCCGGGCTTTTTTACGCCCGGCGCAGCGCGCATCGGGTTGTCCACAGCGGGCTCGGCTTGCCCAGCTGGTTTAGATGTCATTGCATGATGTGGCCGATGTCGCGCGCTCCGGTCATGCTACGATTCCTCCATCTTGAAGGAGGCGAATATGGCACTGTCCGAACACGAGGCCGCTCAATTGAAGGGACATCATGATCACCGGATCGAGACTTACAAATCGATGGTCAGCATCTCGATCGAGATGTTTAAATATCTGGCCTTGTTGAACGGTGGCGCTACGGCGGGAATGTTGTCCACTTTCGCGACTCTACAAAAGAGCATCAACACCGCCGCTTTAAAACAGGCCGTTACCTGCTTCGTGGTCGGTCTCTTGTTGAACGGCTTGGCCGTCGCAAGCGCCTACTTCACGCAGTTGGAACTCTTTGAGGCGAGCATTGCATCACCACCACGAGCGAGTCGACAACGATATTTCCGCGTTGCGCTGACGTGTGCTATTAGCAGCCTGGTCGCATTCTCTATTGGGGCCATGCTGGTAGTCCTAGGTGCTCATGACTAGTTCTATGCGCCGCTGCGCTTACGCCGAAGTGCACCGCTGGTTGGCTGGTCCGGCTGACTACCAGGTGTAGCACCAATGGCCGCGCGCCGGGCCACTTTGCCGCTGCCGCAGCGGGAGGTCAATAGAACGCCTCTTTAATAACTTCCACCGATATTAAAGAATGCTTTAATATTGATCGATCTATTAAAGAAAGCATTCATATGCCCCGCACCACCGGCAGCTATGTCCGCACCACCACGCAAGACGAAACCGTCCACGCCTTCGTTCCGCACGGGCTGCCGCCGGACCAGCCGCCGCTCGCGCTGGAAGCGTACGAACTTCCCAACCGGGCCGCAGAACTGGCCCTCGCCCGCCTCTCCGCGGTGTCAGGCCTGGTGCCATCCGTCGACTGGCTGCTGTACAGCGCCATCCGCAAGGAAGCTCTGCTCACCTCTCAGATCGAGGGCACCCAAGCGACCCTGACCGACCTGTTTGACCAGGAAGCAGGGCTCGAGCTCAACAACCGCGACGACGTTGAAGAGATCACTAACTACATCCACGCCTTCCGCATGGTACGCGACAACCTGCGTGATCCCGGCGGCCTGCCTCTGAGCGCGCGCCTGATCTGTGACGCCCACCGCATCCTGCTCACCGGCGTGCGTGGCGCCAACAAGCAGCCAGGGGAACTGCGCCGTTCGCAGAACTGGATAGGCGGCACACGCCCCGGCAATGCTGTCTTTGTGCCACCGCCTCCGGATCACATCGCCGCGCTGCTGGCCGACCTGGAGCGCTACATCCATACGACCCCGACGGCCCTGCCACCATTGGTCCGGATCGCCTTGATACACGCTCAGTTTGAAACGATCCACCCCTTCCTGGACGGTAACGGCCGTATCGGACGCCTGCTGATTA
>DASRXO010000793.1:0-3545 GCA_035654095.1 Telluria sp. | reverse complement strand
TGCCCGGATGGTGAAACTGGTAGACACCCGAGACTTAAAATCTCGTGCTCGCAAGGGCGTGCCGGTTCGATTCCGGCTCCGGGCACCAAGAGTTAAAATCGCAGCAACTCACAGTACCGCAACACGTCCCATTTTCCCTCTAGAGGCGGCGTGTTTGACGGATCAGCTTGTCTCTCAATATTTCCCTGAATCTCTGATCTTTGTCGGTACTTCTGACGGTATCTGTGGCTAACAATCTAGACGTAAGCGCTGCCGCATCTCTAATATTGCAGGATACGAATATGCCGGCGGCCGTTCGTAAGCTGGCGCAACAAGTTTTAGGTAAGCCATCCATCCGGACGCTGCTATACCGCTTCAGGCTTGGAGGAAAATTGTCGAATCTCGCCCGCTTTTAAGCTTTGCCGATCTGAAGTCGATGTTCAATGCGACCGACAAAGTTGGCGACTTTTACGTCTTCGATATCAGCGGAAACAAGTACCGAATCGTCACTTCGATTCACTTCAATCATCAAAAATTGTACGTTCGGTATGTTCTCACTCACAAGGAGTACGACAAATGGACACCGTAATGGACAAGAAAGTGATCGCTGAGATTACTTCCCATTTCAAAGCGCTGACATCGATCGTCCCTTTGCGGACTATCGGGAGCGAAGCGGAGTATGACCACGCGGTATCGGTGCTCAATCAACTGCTGGATGCTGGCGCCGCAAACGAGAGCCACGCGCTCGCAGACCTGGCAAATACACTTGGCGCACTCATTGGAGAATTTGAGGACTCGCAAGAGCCTGGGCCAACTGCCGGGCCGGTCGATGTCCTAAGGATGCTAATGGAACAGCATCGATTGTCTCAATCAGATTTGCCTGAGGTTGGAACACAGGGCGTTGTCTCGGAAGTCTTGAATGGCAAGCGAGATCTAAACATTAGGCAAATTCGCGCTCTCTCGGAACGATTTCAAGTTCCATCAAGCGTATTCCTCTGAGCTACAGCTTAGAGAACGTCAGCGTTGTCGGCGCTTGCCGCCTCTTGGCGGTGGAAGGCTCCGCGCCCGGAAACTCAGCCCCCCTTCGATCGAGGCGTCGCGCGTGGCGAGCACGTCAACTGGGCGCACACGAAATGGCTGGAGTGAATCACCCGCTTGCGCCGCTAAGTGCGTCACCGTACGGACCAGCTCGCTACTCACGGTTAGTGTGAGCCAGTCCCTGCTCTCGCTGTCACTGCGGCCGTACGCCGATCCCTCTCGATCGCTACGGCTCCATCCCGAACCAATGAACGCCATGCGCGCGCCACCCTGCGGCTGCGCGATGTTCATCGCAATCCCATAAGGAAGAACAAAATGAGTCTCATGAAATGGGGGACGCCCCTGCTCGTCGCGGTTTCTTGTGTTCCGGCTCAGACTTGGGCGGCCCCGATTCTCGGAACGCCATTGTCAGGTTTTGCGGTGTTGGGGGCCTCGTCGGTCACCAACACCGGCAACACATCCCTGAAGGGGGGCCTCGGTGTATCCAACAATAGCTCGCTGACAGGGATTACCGGCTTCCTGGGAACACTCGCCAACGATGGTCCGGGGACCGCGACCGGCATCATCAGTCAAGGCGGGGCCATCGCGTTGGCAGCCGACGCCCAGCTATCAACCGCCATGGTCAGCCTGGGCCTGCTCGGACCGGGTATCGGACTCGGCGTGGATTTGACCGGCCTGACGCTCGCGCCGGGCGTCTACACGGTGCCGGCGGGAACCAGCAACCTGACCGGCACCTTGACCCTGGATGGCGGAGGTAACGCCAACGCATACTGGGTCTTTCAGCTGCCCAGCACGCTGATCACTTCGTTTGGATCGACTATCAACCTGATCAACACCGGATCGGGCGCCGGCGTGTATTGGGACGTGGGCAGCTCGGCGACGCTGGGCCCCAGTTCTACCTTCCTCGGAAACATCCTTGCCAGCACGAGCATCACCATGGATAGCAACGTCGTCCTCGCTTGCGGCCGCGCGCTGGCGCATACGGGCGGCGTATCCATGATCGGCGACCTCGTCGATGCGGGTGATTGCGCGGGGACCGCTGCATTTGGAAGCAAGGGCCTCAGCGGCGGCCTGACCATGTCCGACAATGGCGGTGTGGCTGTGCCGCTCCCATTTGTGGCGACGCCAGTGCCGGAACCGGGCCCACTGTCAATGTATGCCGCCGGGCTGGCCGCCTTGTGCATGTTAAGAAAGCGGAAGGCCCCCGGCGCCTGAGCGCGGGCGAGGAGCCGCCCTTCATGACAGTACACCTCGCCTGACATCAGAACGAAGTGCGCGAATGCGCATTTCCTCCTTCAGCAGCAGCCGCGCTGCTCGCCCCCGCTTTTCCTTCGTCGCTTCTGCCTCTGGCGCCGTGGATGACCGGCCCATCATGGCTTGGACGAGACCGCCGCCCTGACGCTATCGTGGAACACCCGCGGCGAGTCGCCGTACCATTGCCGGAAGCGCCGGGCGAAGTAGCCTTCGTCGGCAAAGCCGGTCGCATGCGCGACGTCGGCGATCCGCATGGCCGTGTTGGCCAGCAGGTCTTGCGCGCGCTCCATCCTGCGTTCCGTCACCAGGGCGGTAAAATTTTTCCCGGTCTCTTTCTTCAACAGGTGCGCCAGATAATTGGGCGACAGGAAGGCCGCAGCGGCCGCGGCGTTCAGCGTCAAGTCCTGCGTCAGGTTGTCCCGGATATGGCGCGTCACCCGCATCAGCGCCTCGCGCCGACCGCTGGCGTTGGTCGGCGCTGTCGCCAGCCGCAACAACTCGGTTTCGTAGCGGCGGCAGGTCAGGCCGATCAGCTGCAAGAGCTTGCCGCGCAAGATTTCCAGCGAGCCGAAATGGCGCTCGCGGTTTTCCATGATCATTTTTGCCAGCACCGTCTCGAGCTCGGCCAGATCGTCCCCCTTGACCACGAAATCCAGATATTCCTGGTAGAGGAATGGCGCCAGTTCCGGCGCGCGCGCGATCGGCACGTCTTCCAGGTCGAGCGGGTCGACATCGAGGTCCGGCCGCAGGAAGCGCTGCAAAAAATTGATGACCACGAAACGCGCTCCCACCGGCAGCGGCACGAGGTGCACGCGATACGGCAGCACGAAGGTGAGCGTGCCGCGCTGCAGCGGTCGCAGCGCGCCACCGATGGTCTGCTGGGCCGCGCCGTCGAGCGTGGCCATGATCTGGAAATGTTCATGGCGATGCGGACGCGTCAGGGCGCGCGCACGCTCTGGTCGCGAATGTCGAATTCGCGGTGATCGCCCCGCTCCACCATGGCATAGGTTTGCACGCTGCCTGCCGGCGCAGGCAATGTCTTGTCCACCGGGCCGGTTTCAGCCATGGTCCAGTTCCTTCCGCTAGTCGATCGCCTTGGCCATCGATTCGATGACCTTCTTGGCGTCGCCGAACACCATCATCGTATTGGCCTGGTAGAACAAGTCGTTGTCGAGGCCCGCGTAGCCGGAGGCCATAGAGCGCTTGTTGACGATGATGCTCTTGGCCTTGTAGGCCTCGAGAATCGGCATGCCGGCGATCGCCGACTTCGGATC
>DASRXO010000792.1:0-4267 GCA_035654095.1 Telluria sp. | reverse complement strand
CCGGATCGAGCTTGCCCTGCGCGACATAGGCCGCCAGCGCGCTGTCGTAGTCTTCGATACCGAACAGCGGACGCTCGGCGATCAGCATCCCGGCACCCTTCCACAGCTCGAGCCGGATGCCGACGTTGGTGAACGCGCTGCCGCCCGCGAAATAGGTCCGGATGTCATGCACGCCCTGCGCCACGCGCTCGCGCACGCCGGTCTCGGGGACGAAGTAGGTGGCGGCCATCAGCGCAAAACTCAATACGATCAGCGCGCGCACGCGCCGGCTGCTCAGCATGTGGCTGTATTTGATGAACAGGAACGCGGCCAGCGCCAGCGCCACCCAGCCGCCCCGCGTGCCGGTCATGATCGAGCCCACCAGCCCGGCCAGCGCGCCGATGCTGGGCCACAGCGCGCGGTGCGTGCTGCGCAAGTCGATCGCCGCGCTCATCGCGATCAGGCCCAGGCACAGCGACAGGTCGCCGAACGTGATCGCGTTGATCAAGCCGCCCGGCCGGTCCAGGTCGAGCTCCAGGCGCTGGTAGCCGACCAGCGCCAGCCCGGCCAGCGCGCCGCCGATCACGCCCCACCACAGCGTGCGCCGGTTCGGTTTGACGACCAGCACCAGCATCAGCGCGCTGACCGCGAACAGCATGCGTATCGGGCGCTCCATCATGCTGGTGTGGGCGTCGTGGCGCAGCAGGAAGCCGGCCGCCACGTAGGCGAAGTTGAACAGGAAGGCCAGCACCACCCAGCGGATCTCGCGCCAATGGCGCGCCAGCGCGGCGCGGCCGTCCTTCAGGAAGAAGCCGGCGGCGATCACGAACAGGAAGCTGCTCAAGCTGACGCCGAACAGGGTGACCAGGCAAAGCAGGGGAAATAAAAAGACCAAAGCGCCGATCACAGCCTGCTTCGGGCCCGTCATTTTTATCGAGTTATTGTTCATTCATCTTCTTGTGGGATATCCTTGCTACCCTGAGCAAACGAACCGCATTTGGACCAGCATGCAGCAAGCACCAGCAATCTCCGTCGTCATTACCACCTACAACCGGCCGGACGCGCTGGAGGCCGTGGTGGAAGCCTGTTTTGCGCAGGACGACAAGAATTTCGAAATCATTATCGCTGATGACGGCTCGACTGCCAACACGAAGGACTGCATCGACCGCCTGCGGGTGCGCGCGCCGCTGCCCCTGAAGCACGTCTGGCAGCCCGACGAGGGGTTCCGCGCGGCCCGCGCCCGCAACCTCGGCACCCTGGCCGCGACCGGCGACTACATCGTGTTCCTGGACGGCGACTGCATCCCCCAGCGCGATTTCATCGCCCGCCACCGCCAGCTGGCGCGACGCGGGCACCTGGTCTCGGGTAGCCGGATCCTGCTCAGCCCCGAGCTGACCGCGCGCATCCTGGCCGAAAAAATCGACCTGGCGGCGATGGGCCTGGCCGACAAGCTGCGCTACCGCTTCCAGGGCCACATCAACAAGGTGCTGCAGCTGCTGCTGCGCTGGCCGGATGCGGGACGCGAGCGCAAGCGCTTCTCCTGGCGCCGCATCAAGAGCTGCAACCTGGGCGTGTGGCGCACCGACCTGGAGCTGGTCAACGGCTTCGACGAGAGCTTCCTCGGCTGGGGGCACGAGGATTCCGACCTCGTGGTCCGCCTGTTCAATGCCGGGATCATGCGCAAGGACGGCGCCTTCGCCACCGAGGTGTTCCACCTGTGGCATCGCGAGGCGCAGCGCGACCAGGAATCGAGCAACAAGAAGATGGTGCTGGAGCGAGCCGCCGACCAGACCACCCAAGCGACACGAGGCCTGAACGACCATGAACCGCCCCCCCCTGAGCATCATCGTTCCGGCCTATAACGCCGAGCGCTACATCGCGCAGTGCATCGCCTCGATCCTGCTCCAGGTGGAGGCGCACCACGCCCTGATCGTCATCAACGACGGCTCGACCGACGGCACGCTGGCGCTGGCAGAGCAGCTGCGGCGCGACCACCCCGGCGCCGATTTCAGCATCGTCAGCCAGGCCAACAAGGGCATCGCCGAAGCGCGCAACCGCGGCCTGGCCGAGGCGCTGGGCGACTACATCCTGTTCATCGACAGCGACGATGTGCTGTTGCCCGGCTCCCTGGCCGCACTCGACGGCGCGATCGGCGCGTGCCAGCCGGACGTCATCGCGTGCAACTTCAATATGTGGTGTCCGGACAAGGGCGACAAGCGGCGCCCGGTCACGCTCGGCTACCCGGCGAACGTGCCGATCGAGGACCGCGAGGCGATCCTGAGCACCTTTTTCGCCGACCGCCATATGTACGTGTGGGCGAACGTGGTGCGCCGCGCGATTTACAGCCGGCTGCCGGCGCCGGTGTTTCCCGTCAACCGCGCGTTCGAGGACGTGTCGGTGCTGTCGCGCGTGCTGGTCGAATGCGAACGTCTTTACCACCTGCCGCACATGATCATCGACTACCGCCAGCACCCGGCCAGCATTACCAAGGTGATTTCCGAGAAGTGGTGCATGGACTTCGCGGCCGCGCTCATGAGCGTGAAGCGCCATTTCACCGAGCACCCGACCAGCGACGCGGTGAAGATGCAGATCGACGTCACGGCCTGCTATTTCTACATCGGGATCGTGAAGAACTCCTACCAGCTGGGATGGGCCGAGGGACGCAAGGTCCGCGAGCGGGTCAAGGACCTGTTCATCGCCAGCCTGTTCAACCAGCCGGATACAGTGCTGGCGGCGATGGAGGATGGCACGGTCGTCTCGCACGACCGCGCGCAAGATGTGGCGATCGCGAGACAGGTCAGCCGCGCGTTGGCGGGTAGCCTGCGGTTCGACCTCGCCAAGGCGTTCAGCCGCACGATCAAATTGCGGCGGCGTTTGCGCGCAAGTGGCGGATAACGCTAATACTCGATCGCGACTTCCTTCGCGCCCAAGCCCAGCTCCAGCGCCTGCGTCAGCGCGTCCGACGGCGCGACCTTCCAGTCGTCGCCGAACTGCAGCGTGCATTCGACGCCCTGCGGCTTGATCCGCATCGACAGCGGCAGGCCGACCATCGAGCGGTGCGGCTGCAGCACTTCGGCGATCTTCGCCACCGGCACCGGCGCCGGCAGGAACAGGCCGACCTGGCGCCCGTACTGGATGCGCGAGGCCACGATGTCGAACACTTTCTCGGCCGTGATCCGCAAGCCGCCGTTGAAGCGGTCCTCGGACACCTTGCCCACCACCAGCAGGAAGTCGTCTTCCTTGAAGATGTTCTTGTTCGCCTCGAACACCTCGCTGTACACGGTGACTTCGACCACCGCGGTCTTGTCGTCCAGCGTGACGATCAGGATCTTGCCGCGCTGGGTCATCTGGGTGCGCACGCCGGTGATCACGCCGCACAGCATGCGCGGCTCGCGCGAGGGCTCGAGATCGGACAGCTTGGTGCGCGCAAAGCGCCGCACCTCGGCCGCGTAGGAGTCGAACATGTGGCCGGACAGGTAGAAGCCGAGCGCGATCTTCTCTTCGGCCAGCTTCTGCTTGTCGGTCCACGGCGTGGCCTTCACGTAATCGGGCGGCGCCACCAGATCACTATCGTCGCCGCCGAACAGGCTGACCTGGTTGGCCGAGGCCTGGGCCTGGTCCGCGCACTCCACCGCGAACGCCACCGAAGCGAGCAAGATCGCGCGGTCCATGCCGAAGCAGTCCATCGCCCCCGCGCGGATCAGCGATTCGATGGTGCGGCGGTTGATCTGCTTGCGGTCGACCCGCTTGCAGAAGTCGAACAGGTCGGTGAACGCGCCGCCGCTGCTGCGCGCGGCGATGATCGCCTCGATCGCCGACTGCCCCGAGCCCTTCACCGCGCCCAGCCCGTAGCGGATGTTGGTCACGCGCTTGCCGGTGACCGACGGTGGCGGGCCTTCCGGCGTGAAGCGGTAGTCGGAGTGGTTGATATCGGGCGGCAACAGGGTCAGGCTGCAGACGTCGATCGCATCCTCGACCAGGATCTTGATCTTGTCGGTGTCGTCCATCGCCAGCGACAAGTTGGCCGCCATGAAGGCCGCGGTGTGGTGCGCCTTGAGGTAGGCCGTGTGGTAGGACAGCAGCGCATACGCGGCCGCGTGCGACTTGTTGAAGCCGTAGCCGGCGAACTTCTCCATCAGGTCGAAGATCTCGTCGGCCTTTTCGGCCGACAGGCCGTCCTTGGCGGCGCCGGCGCGGAATATCTCGCGGTGCTCGGCCATCTCCTCGGCCTTCTTCTTGCCCATCGCGCGGCGCAGCATGTCGGCGCCGCCCAGCGAGTAGCCGCCGA
>DASRXO010000791.1:0-2674 GCA_035654095.1 Telluria sp. | reverse complement strand
GCAGCGCGTCGACCTCGCCGGAGCGCCGCTGGCGCAGGGCGTCCTCCAGCGCCTGCGCCGCCACCACGAAGCGCTGCGCGCCCACCGAGCCGACCGAACCGCGCAAGCCGTGCATCAGGCTGGCCAACTCCTCGTGGCGCCCGCCGGCGCGCGCCGCATCGGCCTTGGCCAGCAGCAGCGGGATGCGGGTCGCCATGTTCGAGACCAGCGCATCGAGCAGGCGCCGCTGCGTCGGTTCGCCGGCGCCGATGCGCAGCAGGGCCGATGGATCGAACACGCCATCCCGTTCCGCCGGCGCCGCCGCGGCCGCCGGGCGGTGCGCAGGCGTAGGCGCCGCTGCGGGCGCGGCGTCGGCGGCCGGCGCGCGCGGCGCCAGGTGCTGCGCGATGGTCGCGATCATCTGGTCCATGTCGACCGGCTTCGGCACGAAACCGTCCATGCCCGATGCCCGGCACTGCTCCTGCTCGGCCATCGTGACGCCGGCCGTCATCGCCACGATCGGCAGCGTCAAACCGAGTTCCTTGCGGATGATGCGGGCCGCTTCGAAACCGTCCATCACCGGCATCTGGACGTCCATCAGCACCAGGTCGAACGGCTGGCGGCCGGCGCGCAGCACGTCCACCGCCAGCGCGCCGTTCTCGGCCACGAACACGCTCGCGCCCGCCGGTTCCAGCATGCCGCGCGCCACCACCTGGTTCAACTCATTGTCCTCGACCAGCAGCAAGCGCCTGCCGCGGATCGGCGAGGCCGCCAGGAAGGACGCCGCCACCGGCGACCGGCGCGCCGCGCCGCCGCTGCCGGCCAGCGCTTCCTGCACCGTGTCGAACAGGCTCGATGCGGTGACCGGCTTGAGCAGGATCGCGTCCGGCCGCTGCGCGCCGTCGGCCGCCGCCACGCGCTCGCGGCCGAAGGCGCTGACCATGATCACGCAGGGCGGCGCCTGCACCGACGCCAGCGCGCGCAAGGCGGCCACGGTGTCGGTCCCGCCCATGCCTTCCATCTGCCAGTCGACCAGCACCACGTCGTAGCGCGCGCCTTGGGCGGCCAGCGCGTGCGCCGCGGCCAGCGCCCGCTCGCCCGAATGCACGGTATCGGACTGCCACTTCCACGATGCGAGGATCTTGCCGAGATAATCGGCGCTGGTGCGGTTATCGTCGACCACCAGGATGCGCAGGGCGCCGAGGCGCGCCGGCTGCGGCCGCGCGCCGCCGGCTTCGTTCGAGACCCCGAGCGGCAGCGTGACGGAAAATTCGCTGCCCTCGCCCGGCGTGCTCTCCAGCCCCAGCTGGCCGCCCATCAGCTCGACCAGCCGGCGCGTGATCGCCAACCCCAAGCCGGTGCCGCCGAAGCGCCGCGAGGTCGAGGCGTCGGCCTGCGAGAACGGCGAGAAGATCTGCAGCTGCTGCTCGGGTGCGATGCCGATCCCGGTGTCGCGCACCACGAAGCGCAGCAGCACCTCGTCGCCCTCGCGCCGCAGCAGTTCGACCAGCAGCGAGACTTCGCCGCGCTCGGTGAACTTGACGGCGTTGCCGACCAGGTTGACCAGCACCTGCTGCAGCCGCATGGCGTCGCCGTGCAGGCCGGGCGGCACGTCCGGCTCGACCCCGATCGCCAGCTCGAGGTCCTTGTCGCCCGCGTTCAGGGTCATGATGGTGGCCAGCGCGTCGAGCACCGTGCTGAGCGCGAATGGGGTGGGCGCCAGTTCGATGCGGCCCGCCTCGACCTTCGAGAAGTCGAGGATGTCGTTCAGGATCCCCAGCAGCGCGCTGCCCGAGGCGCGGATCATGTCGAGGTATTTGCGCTGCTCGGCGCTCAGGTCGGTGCGTTCGAGCAGCTGGGCGATGCCGAGCACCGCGTTCATCGGGGTGCGGATCTCGTGGCTCATGTTGGCCACGAATTCGCTCTTGGCGCGGCTGGCCGCGTCGGCCCGGCGTTCGCTCTCGGCCTGCTTCAGCTCGGCCGACTTGCGCTCGCTGATGTCGAGCACCATCGCATAGAAGCCGGCGACCGCGCCGTCGGCCGTCACGTCGGGGATGAAGTCGATCATGTAGTGCGCCGGCTGGTCGCCGCCCTCGCCCTCGCGCTCGAAATGGACCTTGCGGCCGGCCAGCGCGGCCTCGACCTGCTCGCGCAGCTGCGCGTACGCGGCCTCGCCCTCGACCTCGGCGATGGTCTTGCCCAGCATCGTGGCCGGATCCACGCCCAGCACCTGGCCGTAGCGGCGGTTGGTGAAGGCGAAGCGCTGCTCGCGGTCGATGTAGGCGATCAGCGCCGGCATGGCGTCGGCGATGGTGCGCGCGCGCTTTTCGCTGGCCGCGATCTGCTCTTCGTGCGCGATCAGGGCGCTGATGTCGTGCAAAAACGCGGTGGCGCTGTAATGCTCGCCGGTGCGCACCGCGCTGACCGACAGTTCGACCGGGATCTCGCGCCCGTCGCGGTGCTTGGCCGGCACCCGCAGCCGGTTGCCGATGATCGGGCCGCTGCCGCTGAGGGCGAACTGGCGCATGCCGGCCACGTGCTCGCTGCGCAGCCGTTCGGGCACCAGCAGCTCGGCGATGTTGCGGCCCAGCGCCTCTTGCCGGCTCCAGCCGAAGGTGCGCTCGGCGCGCACGTTCCACTCGGTGATCACGCCCTCGCTATCGGTACTGACGAAGGCGTCCGGCGCCTGCTCGAG
>DASRXO010000790.1:0-2066 GCA_035654095.1 Telluria sp. | reverse complement strand
CCCAGCGGCCAGGACGCGCTGCTGGCGGCCAAAATGCTGACCTTGGCGAACGTCGGCAACCTCGTCGTCCACAGCCTCGCGCAACTGAGCGAAGAACTGCTGATCGGCGTCGGCGCCGTGCTGACGGTGGAGGAAGCGCTGCCCGGCGGCGGCATGAAGGCGCTGGGCGACTTCCTGCAATGCCAGCCCAACTGGTCCGACCTGCCGATCGTGCTGCTCACCCACCGCGGCCCCGATTCGCTCAGCGTGCGCCAGGCCATCTCCAATCTCGGCAACGTCACCCTGCTCGAACGCCCGGTGCGCACGCTCACCCTGATCACGTCCCTGCAGTCGGTGCTGCGGGCGCGCGAGAAGCAGTACCAGGTGCGCGAGACCGACCGCCGCAAGGACGAATTCCTCGCCAGCCTGGGCCACGAACTGCGCAACCCGCTGGCGCCGATCCGCACCTCGATGGGCGTGCTGACCCACCTGTTTCCCGACCAGCCCTCGGTGAAGAAGGTCAGCGAAGTGATCGACCGCCAGGTCATCCACCTCACGCGGCTGGTCGACGACCTGCTCGACGTGGCGCGCATCAACAGCGGCAAGATCGAACTGCAGCGCGACTTCACCACCTTCGCGGCGGTGATCGGTCACGTCACCGAGCTGTGTTCGGCGGCCGCCGCGGTCAAGCATATCAAGATCGACCGGGCGCTGCCGGCCGAGGAAGTGGTGCTGTACGCCGACTACGCGCGGGTGGTGCAGATCGTCGCCAACATCCTGTCCAACGCGATCAAGTTCACGCCGGTCAAGGGCTACATCTCGGTCCGCGCGCAGGTCGAGGACGGGTGCCTGACAATCCACATCAGGGACACCGGCATCGGCCTCGAGCCGGCCGCGGTGGAGCGCATCTTCGCGATGTTCGAGCAGAGCCGGCCGCCGTCGGGCCAGATCACCAGCGGCCTTGGCATCGGCCTGAGCCTGTCGCGCCAGTTCGCCGAAATGCATGGCGGCAGCGTGCGCGCCAGCAGTCCGGGACTCGGCAAGGGCAGCGAATTCGTGCTCACGCTGCCGGTGATCGCCGACCGGGACCGCCGCGGCAGCAGCGGCGCGGCCGCCGTCGTCGAACTGGTCGACCACCGCCCCAAGGTGCTGGTGGTGGACGACAACCGCGACGCCGCCGATTCGCTGCAAGCCCTGTTCGAGATGGAGAACTATAACGTGGCCACCGCCTACGACGGCTACGAAGCGGTGCTGGCGGTGGAGGAGGCGATGCCCGACATGATCGTGATGGATCTCGGCATGCCCAGCATGGACGGCTACGAAGCGGCGCGCCGCATCCGCCGCAAGCCCGGTTCGAAGGACGTGCTGATGATCGCCCTCACCGGCTGGGGCCAGCACGACGCGCGCCAGCGCACCATCGACGCCGGCTTCGACCACCACCTGATCAAGCCGGTCGACTTCGACGACATCAAGCAGTTGGCCAGCGGCCGCCTGTTCAGCGGCCAGTCGCTGCGCCGCGTGGTCTAGGCCGCCGCCGCTTCCAGCACCTGCATCAGGCGCTCCAGGTCCACCGGCTTGACCAGGTGGGCGTCGAAGCCCGCGTCCAGCGCGCGCAGGCGGTCGTCGTCCAAACCGTAGCCGGTCAGCGCCACCAGCCGCACGCCGCTGGTGGCGGGGTCGGCGCGCATGCGGCGCGCCACCTCGTAACCGTCGATGCCGGGCAGGCCGATGTCGACCAGCGCGATGTCCGGCGCCTTCTCGGCCGCCAGCCGCAAACCTTCGTAGCCGTCGACCGCGGTGACCACGCGGTAGGCGTGCGCCTCGAGCATCATCGCCATCATCTCGCGGCCGTCGTCGTTATCCTCGATCAGCAGCACGCGCTGGCCCGAGGAAGTGGCGACGACGGTCTCGATCTCCGCCGCGGCCGGCGCCGCCACCCGCGGCAGGCGCAGCTCGAAGGTGCTGCCCGCGCCCAGCCCCGGGCTGCGCACCGCCACCCGCCCGCCATGCATGACCGCCAGCCGGCGCACCAGCGCCAGGCCGAGGCCCAGGCCGCCCTGCGCGCGGTCCAGCGCCCGCGTGCCCTG
>DASRXO010000789.1:0-7316 GCA_035654095.1 Telluria sp. | reverse complement strand
GCTCCTGACCGGCGCCGGCGCGGCCAGCGGCGCGGGCGCGGCAGGCTTGGCGCCGCCGGCGATCGCGCCCAGCACGTCGCCCTTGGTCACGCGGCCATCCTTGCCGCTGCCGGCGACTTGCGCCGCGCTCATGTTGTTGTCCGCCAGGATCTTGGCGGCGGCGGGCATCGCCACGCCGGCCTTCGAGGCCGATGCGGGCGCCGCGGCGGCCGGCGCCGGTGTCGGTGCGGCGGCGACCGGCGCGACCGTCACTTGCAGCGGGCTGGTTTGGGCCGAGGCTTCGGTGTCGATGATGGCGATGGTCTCGCCGGCCACCACGGTGCTGCCGTCGGCCTTGACGATCTGGATCAGGACACCGGCGCTCGGCGCCGGCAGTTCAAGGACCACCTTGTCGGTTTCGATATCGATCAGGTTTTCGTCGCGGCTGACGGCTTCGCCGACTTTCTTGTGCCACGCGAGCAGGGTCGCTTCCGCGACCGATTCGGACAATTGAGGGACCTTGACTTCGATTTGTGCCATGTAAAAACTCCGTTCTGTGTTTTTTTTCGCGGCGCCCCGCTCGTGGCGGGGGGCGCCGTGATTATTTGGTCAGGATGAAACCCTTGAGCTTGGAGAATGCCGTTTCCAGCAATTCCTTCTGCTGCGCCTGGTGCTTGTCGCCGTAACCGACCGCCGGCGAGGCCGAGGCCGGCCGGCCGGCGTAGGTCAGGCGCTGGCCCGACTCCATGCTTTCGAAGATGTTGTGCTGGATCTGGAACCATGGTCCCTGATTCTGCGGTTCATCCTGGGTCCACACCACTTCGGTCGCGTTCGGGAACTTTTTCAGTTCGGCCGCGAACGACTTGTGCGGGAACGGATACAGTTGTTCGATGCGGATCACGGCGGTGTCGAGCTGGCCGCGCGTCTTGCGGGCGTTGACCAGGTCGTAGTAGACCTTGCCCGAGCAGGCGATCACCCGCTTGACCTTCTTGGCGTCGACCTTCTCGTCGACTTCGCCGATCACGGTATGGAACGCGCCCTTGGCCAGTTCGGCCAGCGGCGAGCCCGCGTCCTTGTTACGCAGCAGCGACTTCGGCGTGAGGATCACCAGCGGCTTCCTGAACTGGCGCACCATCTGGCGCCGCAGCAGGTGGAAGATCTGCGAGGCCGAGGTCGGCTGGACGACTTGCATATTGTTGTCCGCGCACAGTTGCAGGAAGCGCTCGGGACGCGCCGACGAGTGCTCCGGCCCCTGGCCTTCGTAGCCGTGCGGCAGCATCATGACCAGGCCCGACGCGCGGCCCCACTTGACTTCGCCCGAGGCGATGAACTGGTCGATCACGACCTGGGCGCCGTTGGCGAAATCGCCGAACTGGGCTTCCCAGATGGTCAGGGTGTTCGGCTCGGCGGTCGAGTAACCGTATTCGAAACCGAGCACGGCTTCTTCCGACAGCACCGAGTCGATCACGGTGAACGGCGCCTGGCCGTCCGACACATTGCACAGCGGCACGTAGATGCCGGCATCCCAGCGCTCGCGGTTCTGGTCGTGCAGCACGGCGTGGCGGTGCACGAAGGTGCCGCGGCCGGCGTCCTGGCCCGACAGGCGCACCGCGTAGCCGGACGCGACCAGCGAAGCGTAGGCCAGGTGTTCGCCCATGCCCCAGTCGAGGTTGACTTCGCCGCGGCCCATGGCGGCGCGGTCGCCCAGCACTTTCTCGACCAGCGAGTGGACCTTGAAGTTTTCCGGCAAGGTCGTGATGCGGGTGGCCAGGCGTTTCAGCTCGGTCATCGGCACCGCGGTGTCGGCGCTGTCGGTCCACTTGCGGTTCAGGAACGGCAGCCAGTCGACCGCGTACTTGTTCTTGAAGTTGGAGATCACCGGGTCGACCGTGTGCTTGCCGGCGTCCATCGCGTCGCGGAAGGCCGCGACCATCTTGTCGCCGCCGTCGGCCGGCAGCGTGCCTTGCGCCACCAGCTTGTCCGCGTACAGCTTGCGGGTGCCGGGGTGCTGGGCGATCTTCTTGTACATCAGCGGCTGGGTCAGGGCCGGCGTGTCCTGCTCGTTGTGGCCCAGTTTGCGGTAGCAGATGATGTCGAGCACCACGTCTTTTTTGAACTGCACGCGGTAGTCGAGCGCGATCTGGGTCGCCAGCACCACGGCTTCCGGATCGTCGCCGTTGATGTGCAGCACCGGCGCTTCGATCATCTTGACCACGTCCGAGCAATACAGGGTCGAACGCGAGTCGCGCGGGTCGGAGGTGGTGAAGCCGATCTGGTTGTTGATCACGATGTGCACCGTGCCGCCGGTGCCGTAGCCGCGGGTCTGGGCCAGGTTCAGGGTCTCCATCACCACGCCCTGGCCGGCGAAGGCGGCGTCGCCGTGCACCAGGATCGGCAGCACCTGGTCGCCGGCGTGGTCGCCGCGGCGGTCCATGCGCGCCTTGACCGAGCCTTCGACCACCGGGTTGACGATCTCGAGGTGCGAGGGATTGAACGCGAGCGACAGGTGGACCGGGCCGCCGGCGGTCGAGATGTCGCTCGAGAAGCCCTGGTGGTACTTGACGTCGCCCGAGGGCAGCTCGTCGCCGTGCTTGCCTTCGAACTCTTCGAACAGCTCGCCCGGCGATTTGCCGAGCGTGTTGACCAGCACGTTCAGGCGACCGCGGTGGGCCATGCCGATCACGATTTCCTGCACACCTTTTTCACCGGCGCGCTGGATGGTTTCGTCGATCGAGGCGATGAACGATTCGGAGCCTTCGAGCGAGAAGCGCTTGGCGCCCACGTACTTGGTGTGGAGGTAGCGTTCCAGGCCTTCGGCCGCGGTCAGGCGGTCGAGGATGTGGATTTTTTTCTCGGCCGAGAAGGTCGCGGTCGAGCGGATCGATTCGAGGCGCTCCTGCAGCCAGCGTTTTTCGGCCGGGTCGCTGATGTACATGAACTCGGCGCCGATCGCGCGGCAGTAGGTGTCGCGCAGGAAGTTGATCAGGTCGCGCAGGGACGCGGTTTCCTGGCCAAAGTAGGTGTTGCTGATGTTGAACTGGATGTCCAGGTCGGCATCGGTGAAGCCGTAGAACGACGGTTCCAGTTCAGGAATGTTGGGGCGCTCCTGGCGTTGCAGCGGGTCGAGGTTGGCCCATTGCGAACCGAGGTAGCGGTAGGCCGCGATCAGCTGGGTCACGGCGACCCGCTTGCGGCCCATTTCGGCATCGGCCGAAGCGCTCACGACGCGGATCGGGCCGGCCTTGGCGCGTTCGGCGAACGAGGCGATGACGGATGCGTGGGCGACGTCGGGTTTGTTGGAGCCATCGACCGCGGGCACGTTCTGCATGGCGTCGAAGTAGGCGCGCCAGTTGTCGGGCACCGAGCCGGGATTGTCGAGGTAGGCCTCGTACAACTCTTCCACATACGGCGCATTACCGCCGAACAGGTAGGAGTTGGCAGTGTATTGTTGCATCATCTTGCTCACCTTTCTTCGCGCTTCGCGAGTTTGGCGGGTTAATCTAACCTTCCGCGACACGGCCTGACCGGTTAGCGGATTGCACATCAAGTTGTGGGGAAGGACTTTACTGCTTGGGAATTCTTTCAAAAGTTCTTCAGAATAGCACGCCGTATTGTAACGCAACATCTCGCCTGATGAAAACGTGGCGTGAAATAATGGCTGTGAGAACTATACCGCAGATCGGCGACGGCCGTACCGGCGGCCCGGCTCATTTCCGGGCGGCCCGGGGCAGGCGCTGCTGCAGGTCCCTGAGCACCAGGGCGCTGGCGGCGAGGTGGCGGTTGATGTCGGCGAATTGACGCCGGTTGTCGGCACTGGCCTGCGCCAGCCGCGCATCGACCTCGCCGATCTGGCGCTTCAAGTCTGCGGTGGATTTGGTCAGCCGCACATCGACTTCCGTGATCTGGCGCTTCAAGTCCTCGGTGGACCTGGTCAGCCGCGCATCGACTTCCGTGATCTGGCGTTTCATGTCAGCCTGGGCGCCGCCCATGTGGGCGCCGGACTCGAAGGTCGTCATCATGTTGCCGACCACCGCGGCCACGCCGAAGATGGTCGCCAGGCAGGCGCTGATCGAGGTGGCCATCGATGCGATCAGCGCGTTGCGCACCGTGGTGCGGAAGTCGCGCAGGTCGGCGCGCGCCTCGGCCCGCAACTCGCGCGACACTTGCTGCCATTCGTCGTGCAACCTGTCGAACACTTGCTGCGATTCGTCGTGCAACTTGTCCGATACTTGCTGCCAGTCGGCGTGTAAGTCGCGCGACTCTTGCTGCCATTCGGTACGCGCCGCGCGCGCCGTCTGCTGGCCTTCGGCGCGCAACTCACCGGCCACGCTCTGCCATTCGGCGCGCAGCGCGGCGCTCATTCTTTCGTTCTGGAGGCGCCATTCGCCAAGTTGGGCGCTAGAGTCCGCATGCTGCTGGCGATACTCGAGGCGTAGCAGCTCGCGGTTGCGTTCGCCGGCTTCGACGAACTGGCGGAAGCGCTCGTCCATGTCGGCCCGGATCTCGATCCGGAAGCTGCGCATCTCGCTCCGGATATCGCGGATCGCCTCGACCAGCTGGTCGAACTGGACATTGCTGCGCGCGACCGCCGCATCCATCCGCTCGAGCAGGGCGTTGATGCGCGCGTCGGTCACGGCCTGCGAGGCGCCGAAGCGTGCGTCGAGTTCTTCGCGTGACATGCCGTTCATCGCATCCCTTGTCGCCGTGTCAACGTCAGACTCTGCAATAGGCGAAAAGTTCCTGGGCCGGGCAGCCCGATTGCCTGGACTTTTCGATCTAGATAATTTATTCTAGATGCATGAGCAAACCCGCCCCGCCCAAGCCGACCGCCGCCGAACTGGACATGCTGCGCCTGCTGTGGCAGCTCGGGCCGGCCACCGCCAAGCAGGTGCACCAGGCCGCGCTGGACAGCCGTCCCGAGATGGCCTACGCCACCGTGCTGCGCCTGCTGCAGCTGATGCACACCAAGGGCTTGCTGACGCGCGACGAGCGCCAGCGCGCTCACATCTACGCGCCGGCCCAGGCCCAGGATTCGCTGCAGACCAGCCTGATCAAGGAGCTGATCCACAAGGCGTTTTCCGGGTCCGGCAAGGAGCTGGTGCTGGCCGCGCTGCGCGGCCACGTGACGCAAAAAGAGCGGGCCGAAATCCAGGCCATCCTCGACCGCGAACAGTGAGCCTGGCGCCCGATCCGGCGCGCCGCCCCCTCCTAGAACGCCACGCCGCCGCCCAGCAGGAACACATCCGAATCGCGGTGGTAAGGTGTGACCACGCGCGACCAGGTCAGCTGCGCGCGCCAGGCCGGGCTGATGCGGTAGCGGATACCGATCGAGACGATCGGCACCAGATGGTTCTTCGGCTCCTCGCGCGCGTCGCCGCGGTTGATCTGGTCGCGCATCGCATACGCGCCGCCGCCCATCTCGAGCACCGTATGCTCGGTGAACGGCCGCAGCAGCCACAGCTGCGCCGCCACGCCCTTGCGCTGGACCAGGCCGACCTGGCCCTCGTTGAGCAGCATCGCGCTCCATTCGGCGTTTTCGGTGAGGGTGCGGCGGAACTCGACGGCCTTCGCGACCGCGGTCTCGGACTCGAAACTGTTCACGATCGCGCGCCCGGCGAGCAGCATGATCATGCGGTCGCCCGCTTCGGCGTTGCTGCGCACCACCTCCGGCGCCAGGTTGCGCAGCTCGTAACCGACGCCGGCCAGCAGCATCGTGCTGTCGTGCTCGGCGCGCCCATGCACCCGGTTCAGGCGCAGCTCGAGATAGGTGCGCTTTTCGAGATGCCACCTGGCGCTGGCGCTGACCAGGGTGCCCCAGCCGTGCTCGTTGCGGTAGTCGGCCGACGATCCGGAACCGCTGGTGGTGTCGAAGTAATAGTAGGGACCGGCGCCGACCGCGAACGAGAAGCCCTGCTCCGGCGTGGCGGTACGCAGCCAGAACTGCGGCGCCAGGCCGTCGCGGTGATGCAGCGCCGGATGGCCCTCGTTGACGTATTCGGCGCTCAGCGCGGCATGCTCGCCCAGCCGCTGCGCGTAGCCCACGTCCACCCCGAACGAGTGTTGGGAACTGTTGATGACGTCGAGCCTGCCGCCGAGCAAGGACACGTCCTGGGCCTCGCACAGCGCGGGCGCCAGCAGCAAGCAGACAGTGAACCATACGATGCGCATCGCCACTCCTTTGCATGTCGTTCTATGTTCAACATGATGCCGTCTCTTGCGAATCGGGGTCGCACTGCTGAGCCTGCATATGCCCTTGCCCACTCGTACCGTGCACGCCTTGCGGGTTGACGAGTGCTAGATTCTGGACGGCGCCGGTAGCACCGGCGCGCGTTACGTCACTCCGATCGTATTACGTTTTTTTACAGGAGGTCTGCAATGAAACAGATAGTCGGCACTCTCGCGCTGGCGGTATCGATGCTGCTTGCCGCGGCACCGCTACAAGCGGCCACCACCACCTACCGGGCGACCCTGAGCGGGCCCGCGGAATCGCCACCGAATGCCTCCCCCGGCACCGGCATGGCAACCCTCGTGATCGACGACAGCGCCATGACCGCCAACCTGCATCTGTCGTTCATGGACCTGGTCGGCACCACCAGCGCTTCCCACATCCACTGCTGCACCACCGATCCGCTGACCGGCGCCGCGGGCGTGGCCACCATGACGCCCAGCTTCGTCGACTTTCCGCTGGGCGTAACCTCCGGCGTGTACGACCACAGCTTCAGCCTGGCCGATCCCGCCTTCTACAACCCGGCTTTCCTCAGCGCGCACGGCGGCACGGCCGATGCGGCCGCCGCCTACCTGCTGAACGGGATCACGGCCAACGAGGCCTACCTCAACATCCACACCAGCCAGTATCCTGGGGGCGAAGTGCGCGGCTTCCTGGTCGCGGTGCCGGTGCCCGAGCCTGGCTCGTGGGCGATGCTGGGGGTTGGACTGGCGGGTATCGCCTTCTGCTACCGCAGGCGGGCGTAACGGCCGGCCCAGGCCGGAATCGCGGCCTGCCAGAACGTGGCTAGCGTAGCGGCGGCTGGCAGCGGCAAGCCGAGGAAGCGCGCGGCATCCAGCAGCGCGGCGAGCGCGGCCGCTTGGTCGTCGGGCCGGATGGCCAGCGCGCCGGTTTGCTTGGACAGCTTGTCGCCGTCCGCATTGCGCACGACCGGCAGGTGCAGGTAGCGCGGGGTGGGCACGCCCAGCAGGCGCTGGAGATAGATCTGGCGCGCGGTCGAATCGAGCAGGTCGGCGCCGCGCACGATGTCGCTTATGCCCTGGTCGGCATCGTCGGCCACCACCGCCAGCTGATAGGCCCAGAAGCCGTCCGCGCGCCTGAGGACGAAGTC
>DASRXO010000788.1:0-7722 GCA_035654095.1 Telluria sp. | reverse complement strand
GGCCGCCTGTACCGACAACGGCAACATCTCGGTAGCAAGATTGTTAAAACCGCCAGGGAACAGATTGGTGTCGACCGGCGCCAGCTTGTAACCGGCATTGCGCAGGTCGACCGAGCAGTAGAACGGCGGCGTGTGCTCCTGCCATTCCATCCGGAACCAGCGCTCGATAGCGGGCGTGGCTGCGAGGATTTTCTTTTCGAGGTCGAGCAGCGGGCCGGTCAGCGCCGTGACGAGGTGGGGAACCATGGAATACGTCCTTAAGGCTTCTTGCTAATTATGAAAACCGTAAATAGGGGCACATCCGCTGTTTTAAAGGCCCAGCGCCTGGCCGTCAATGCAAAAAGGCGCCACGAGGGCGCCTGGAACGGCCCGCGCACGCGCGGACCGGGGAGCTGAGCTGTCGCTCAGCGCAAAGATCAGGAGTGGTAAGCGGACTCGCCGTGGCTCGCGATATCGAGGCCTTCCCGTTCTTCTTCTTCCGGTACGCGCAGACCGACCACCAGGTCCACCAGCTTGTAGGCGACCAGCGACACCACGGCCGACCAGACGATGGTGGTGCCGATGGCTTGCGCCTGGATCCACACCTGCGAACCGATCGAATACGCATCGGTCGACATCTTGTTGGTCGTGTAGTCGAAAATGCCCTGACCGCCCAGCGATGGCGCAGCGAACACGCCGGTCAGCAGCGCGCCGAGGATACCGCCGACGCCGTGCACACCGAACACGTCGAGCGAGTCGTCCGCGCCGATCATGCGTTTCAGGCCGTTCACACCCCACAGGCAGATGATACCAGCGAGCAAGCCAATGACCAAGGAGCCCATCGGACCGACGTAGCCGCAGGCCGGGGTGATCGCCACCAGGCCGGCCACCGCGCCGGACGCGGCGCCCAGCATCGATGGTTTGCCCTTGGTGATCCATTCGCCGAACACCCACGACACGGTGGCGCAGGCAGTGGCCAGCAGCGTATTGATGAAGGCCAGCGCGGCGACGTCGCCCGCTTCCAGCGCCGAGCCGGCGTTGAAGCCGAACCAGCCCACCCACAGCAGCGATGCGCCGATCATGGTCATGGTCAGGGAGTGCGGCGCCATCGATTCGCGGCCGTAGCCGACGCGCTTGCCGATCATCACGGCGCCGACCAGGCCGGCAACCGCGGCGTTGATGTGCACCACGGTGCCGCCCGCAAAGTCGAGCGCGCCTTTTTGCCACAGCCAGCCGGCTTTCGCAGTTTCGGTCGCCAGCGTCGCGGCGTTGGTGATCGCGTCGGGACCGGTCCAGAACCAGACCATGTGGGCCACCGGCAGGTAGCCGAAGGTGAACCACAGCACGATGAACAGCAGCACGGCGGTGAACTTGGCGCGCTCGGCGAAGGCGCCGACGATCAGGCCGCAGGTAATCGCCGCGAACGTGCCCTGGAACGCCACGTAGACGAACTCGGGAATGACCACGCCCTTGCTGAAGGTCGCAGCGGTGCTGAAGGTCGCCTTGGCCGGATCCCAGATCCCGCTTAGCATCGCCCGGTCGAATTTACCGAAGAAGGCATTCCCTTCGGTGAAGGCGAGCGAGTAGCCGTACAAGCACCACAGCACGATGATGACCGAGAAGATCATGAACACTTGCAGCAGCACCGACAGCATGTTTTTCGAGCGCACCAGGCCGCCGTAGAACAGGGCCAGGCCGGGGATCGTCATCATGATGACCAGCACGGTGGCCACCATCATCCAGGCGGTGTCGCCCTTGTTCGCGGTAGGCGCAGGTGCGGCGGCCGGGGCCGCTGCGGCGGGCGCAGCAGCGGCCGCCGCTGGTGCCGCCTCGGGCGCCGGTGCGGATACCGCGGGCGCGGCAGCGGCAGGCGCCGAGACGGCCGGCGCGGACGCCGCCGGCTTGGCGGCATCCTGCGCGGCTGCATTCAGGCCGACGCTCATCGCATAGACGACGGCAACGCCAGCCAGCCATTTTGTTATAGTTTTGCTCATCAGTATTCCCCTTAAAGTGCTTCGTTACCGGTTTCACCGGTACGAATACGGACGACCTGCTCCAGGTTGTAGACAAAAATTTTCCCGTCGCCGATCTTGCCGGTGCGGGCCGCGGTTTCAATTGCTTCGATGGCTTGGTCGACGATGGCGTCGTCCACGGCCGCTTCGATCTTGGTCTTGGGCAGGAAGTCGACCACATACTCGGCGCCACGATACAGCTCGGTGTGGCCCTTCTGACGACCGAAACCCTTCACTTCGGTCACGGTAATCCCTTGCACATTGATCGCCGAGAGTGCTTCACGCACCTCGTCGAGCTTGAAGGGTTTGATAATGGCGGTAATCAGTTTCATACAAGGCCTCGGTTAGAAAGTTTTGGAGACGGAAAGCACTGCCGCGGTTTTGCCCAGGTTCTTGCCTTCCGGGCTGACATACGCCTTGGTGTCGGCATAGATGACGGCCAGCGCCACCGAGCAGATGCCGAAGTCCTTGGTCACGCCGACCTTGTAGTCGGTGTAGGCAAAGGCGCCGTTGTTCTTCACGCTCTGGTGGCCGACATGCAGGTTGACCACCAGGCCTTCGGCCGCTTCGAGGTTGGCGCCCAGGTCGAGGTAGCCGCTGCGCTTGCTGTCGGCGGTGCCGAACAGGTTGGTGGTCGAAACCGAATACTTGGCGTAGGCCGGGCCGAAGCCGACCTGGCCGTACAGTTCGAAGGTGTTGGCGTTCGGGTGCAGATCGTTGGACGGGTAGTAGTAGTACAGGCCGCCCACGTCGTAGCTGACGCCGGGAACGATCTCGCCGCGCTTGCCGCCATAGATATCCCATTCGACGTCGCCGTCGCCGCCCAAATCCTTGGTCCACTTGATGGTCGACAGCCAGGTGCCGAGGTAAAGGCCGGTCGGATTGTTGGTGTAGTCCGCGCCGCCCTGCACGGCCGGTTTCAAGCGCGTCTGCGACAGGCCGCGGTAGCGGTAGTCGCTGGTGACGGCGGCGTTGAAGCTGACTTCGTCGTCGGGCTTCTTGTCTTCTGCCTGGGCGGTGCCCAGGGCGGCCATGGCAAGCGTCAGCGCGGCGGCGAGTCTCAATTTTGTAGTCTTGATTTTCATGGCTTTTCCCTTTTGGATTGAACGAACGTTGCAGTTGCGGTTTAAAATCCGGGACAGACTTACAATCTCTAGCTTATCCAAGCATTAGCAGAATGCATGCCAGCGCCGATTTTTCCGGTGGCGCTTGTTTTTCGGCGCAGGCAACCCACTTTTGTTTTTTTAACCTCATGATTGTTTGTGCGGCGCACGGTCCGGGCAGCCGGATGCACCATATTAATGCTTGAATCGCACCATGACGGTGCATTCAAACCGTAATCACCAAGGAAGAGCGATGGATATGAACAGTTTTTTCAACGACCTGCAGGGCAAGATCAATCAAGCCATCGACAGTTCGCCCGCCAAAGACATCGAAAAGAACGTGAAGGCGATGATGAGCCAGGGGTTTTCCAAGCTGGACCTGGTCACGCGGGAGGAATTCGACATCCAGAACCAGGTGCTGGCCAAGACCCGGGCCAAGCTCGAGGCGCTCGAGCTGCGCCTCGCCGAACTGGAGCAGAAACTGGGCGCCCCGCAGCCCTAGACCGCGCGAGCGCGCGGCGCCAGCGCCAGCGCGAGCACCCGCGCCACATGCAGGGCCTCGGTGGCCGCGCCATCGTGGATCTGGTGGCGGCAGCTGGTCCCGTCCGCCACCACGATGGCGCCTGGGCCGGCCTTGCGCACCGCCGGCAGCAGGGACAGCTCGGCCATCGCCAGCGAGGCCGCATGGTGTTCGGCCTCGTAGCCGAAACTGCCGGCCATGCCGCAGCACGAGGACTCCACCACCGTCAGCTCGATCCCGGGGATCCAGCGCAGCACCGCCTGCACCGGCGTGAAGGCGTCGAACGCCTTTTGATGGCAGTGGCCGTGTAGCAGGACTTGCCTGACCGGCAGCGGCCCCAGGTCGAGCGCGAGGCGCCCGGCCTGCCGTTCGCGGACCAGGAATTCCTCCAGCAGCCAGGCGGAGCGCGACAATCGCTCGGCCTCCTCGCCAAAGCCGTAGCCGAGGAATTCATCGCGCAGGGTCAGCAGGCAGGACGGTTCGAGGCCGATCACCGGCACGCCCCGCTTCACGAACGGCATCAGGGCGTCCAGGCTGCGCCTGGCCTCGGCCTTGGCCTCGGCCACCAGTCCGGCCGCCAGATAGGTCCGGCCGCAGCACAAGGGCCGCTGGCCAGGCTGGCGGTTGAGGTGGACCTGGTAGCCGGCCGCTTCCAGCACGCGCTGCGCGGCGACCGCGTTGGCCGGCTCCATGTAGTTGTTGAAGGTGTCGACGAACAGCAGCACCTCCTTGCCGCCCGCGGCGGGCGGCGCGGCCGCAGCGGCGCCGGCCAGGAAAGGCTTCCTGAAACGCGGCAGCGAGCGCTGCGGCGCGAAGCCCAGCGCCGCCTTGGCCCAGCGTCCCAACACGGGAAGCCGTTCGGCCAGCGCCAGCGCGCCGCCCAGCTTGGCGGCATACGGCGCGTACCGCGGCATATAGGCGATCAGTCGGTCGCGCAGGCGCAGGCCATGCTTGCCGTTCCACGCGGCGCGCGCTTCGATCTTCATCCTGGCCATGTCGACCCCGGTCGGGCAGTCGCGCTTGCATCCCTTGCACGACACGCACAGGTCGAGCGCCTGCTTGACGTCCACGCTGGCCAAGCCTTCCGGCCCCAATTGCCCGGACAGCGCCAGCCGCAGCGTGTTGGCGCGCCCGCGCGTCAGGTGCTGTTCATCGCGCGTGACGCGATAGCTCGGGCACATGGTCCCGGCATCGAACTTGCGGCAATGGCCGTTGTTATTGCACATCTCGACCGCCTTGGCCAAGCCGCCGCTGCGGTCGCCGCCGCTGCCCGGCGCGCCCTCGGCGCCGCTCAAGGGATCGCGCGTGACGTTCCAGGCCGACCAGTCGAGCGCCGGCGTCAGCGCCAGTTCGCGGTAGCCGGGCGCGAAGCGGAAATTGGCGCGCTCGTCCATCTTGGGCGCACGCACCATCTTGTCGGGATTGAAGCGGTTGTCCGGATCGAACAGCTGCTTGATCTCGGCGAACGCCGCATTCAGGCGCGGACCGTACTGCCACGCCACCCACTCGCCGCGGCACAGGCCGTCGCCATGCTCGCCCGAGTACGCGCCCTTATATTTGCGCACCAGCAGCGCGGCCGCTTCGGCGATCTCGCGCATGTCCTTGGCGCCCTCCCGGCGCATGTCGAGGATGGGCCGCACGTGCAGCGTGCCGACGCTGGCATGGGCATACCAGGTGCCCTCGGTGCCGTATTGGTGGAACACTTCGGTCAGCTGGCTGGTGTACTCGGCCAGGTGCTCGAGCGGCACCGCGCAGTCCTCGATGAAGGACACCGGCTTGCCGTCGCCCTTCATGCTCATCATGATGTTGAGCCCGGCCTTGCGCACTTCCCACAAGGCCTTCTGCTCGGCCGCGCCCGGCATCCTGACCACCGAGCCGGGCAGGCCCAGGTCGCCCATCAGCTCGGCCAGCCGCTCCAGCTTGGCCAGTTGCGGCGCCAACTCCTCGCCCGCGAATTCGACCAGCAGGATCGCGGCGGGCCGGCCGATCAGGGCCTGCTCGATCACCGGCCGGAACGCCGGATTGCCGATCGCCAGCTCGATCATCGTGCGGTCCACCAGCTCCACCGCGGTCGGGCCCAGCTTGACGATATGCTGCGTCAGGTCCATCGCCTGGTAAAAGCTGGCGAAGTTCACCACGCCCAGCACCTTGTGCACCGGCAGCGGCTGCAGCGCCAGCGTGATCTGGCGGCTGTAGGCCAGCGTCCCCTCGGAACCGACCAGGATCTGGGCCAGGTTGGCCACCCCGTCGTCGGTGTAGGCGCGCGGGTTCTGGCAATCGAAGATATCGATGTTGTAGCCGCCGACGCGGCGCAGCACCTTGGGCGTGCGCTCGACGATCTCGTCGCGCTCGAGCCAGGCAATCGCCTTCAGGCCCGCCACGATGGCATGCAGGCGGCCATGGGTCGGCATCTGGTCGATCCGGCCGAAACGGCCCTGGGTGCCGTCGGCCAACACCGCGTCGATGGCCAGCACGTTGTGCACCATGTTGCCGTACTCGATGGAGCGCGAGCCGCAGGAGTTGTTGCCGGCCATGCCGCCCAGCGTGCATTGGGCCGCGGTCGAGACGTCCACCGGAAACCAGAGTCCGTGCGGTTTCAGCCAGGCATTCAGGTGGTCCAGCACGATGCCCGGCTCGACCGTCACGCTGCGCGCCGCGGGATCGAAGTCGACCACCTTGTTGAGCCATTTGCTGTTGTCGATCACCAGCGCCGCGCCGACGGTTTGCCCGCACTGGCTGGTGCCGGCGCCGCGCGCCAGGATCGGCACCTGGTGGCTGCGCGCGATCTCCAGCGCCAGCAGCAAGTCCTGCTGGTCGCGCGGCACCACCACGCCGACCGGCATGATCTGGTAGATCGAGGCATCGGTCGCGTAGCGGCCGCGGTCGGCCTGGCCGAACATCACCTCGCCGCGCAACTCGCGCGTCAGTTGGCGCGCCAGCGCCGAACCGCCGCCTGCGCCGGGACTGACAAAAAACATGGGCTTGGCCAGCATGAACTCACCTGCAATCAAAAAAGAACAAAAGGGGCCGGGCCACCGCGTCAGGCCAGGTCGACGCTCACCGGCGGCAATCCTGCGATTTCCCCGGTCACCCGCCCTGCCCGCGCGGGAAACTCCATCCCCGTGTAGGAACCGGTGGTGACGATACTGCCGGCCGGCAGCGTCAGGCCATGGCTGCGGCAATGCTCGACCAGCCAGCCCAGCAAGCGGCGCGGATCGCCGGCCGGGTTGCTGCCGATGCCGCCGACCAGCGGCACGCCGTCGATGCGCAGGTCCACCTGCGGCGCGGCGAACGCGAAATCGTGGCGGTAGCTTGCCATCTCGCCGACGATCAGCGCGCCATGATTCTGCAGGTCCGCCAATTGGACCAGCTTGGGCACCTGCGGCCAGCCGTCCAGCCGGCTCGAGACAATCTCGATCGACGCACAGAAGCCGCTCAGGCTGTCCCACACCTCGCGCTCGGGCACCGGCGCGGCCTGCGGCACGAAGTCGCGGCCGAACGCGAAGGCGATCTCCAGCTCGACGCCCAGCACCGGATAGTCGCGCAGCGCGATGGCCGCATGGCGGCGATGGATGCGCGACCGCGGCAGCGGCGCGCCCTGGATCGGGCCGGTCTCCGACTTGGCGCCGATTTTCCAGCCGCCGGTCTCGAGTTGGCAGTATTTGAGCAAATGCTGCTGGACCGCATAGGCGCTCTCGACGTCGGCAGGCTCCAGCGCGGGCGGCACCGTCACCGTCGCATGGTCCACGTAGGCCGCGCCAAGCAGGGTGGCCAGGGCGGCGTTGGAACGAAAGGTCTGCATGCCGCGCTCCCCCCTCAGCCCGCCGCCATGGCGGCCACGCCGGCGTTGCCGCTCTCGAACTTGCTGTCCGGCTGCATGCGAAACGCCAGCACGACGCCACAGCCCATCAGGATCATGCTGCCGACGAAGGGCAATTCCCAGCTGCCGAAACGGTCGATCAGGTAGCCCGACACGACCGGCGAAATAATCGCGGCCAGCGCGGAACCGGTATTCATCATGCCGCTGGCGGTGCCCGAAAACTCGGGCGCGATATCCATCGGGATCGCCCACATCGGCCCGATCGTCATCTCGGCGAAGAAGAAGCCG
>DASRXO010000787.1:0-17988 GCA_035654095.1 Telluria sp. | reverse complement strand
ACCCTGCTTGCCGATCAGCAGGCCGCGCCGCAGCTGGGCGCCGAAATACGCTTTCGGGTCGGTCTGCTCGACCTGGTCGATCCAGGCCAGCGCCGCCTTCAGGTCGCCGCGCTCCTCGGCCAGTTGCGACAGGATCATCAGCACCTTGGACGGGTCGCGCTCGTCGTCCGGATGGTCGGCCAGCACCTCCATGAAGTGGCTGAAATAGCCCTCGGCCTTGGCCGGCTCGCCCAGCTGCATCGACATGATGCCGAGCGCGTACAGGGTGCCGAGGTTGTCGGGCTGACCCTTGAGCAGGGCCAGGAATTCGTCGCGCGCCTGGTCGTACTGCTTCTGGTTGACCAGCACGCGGGCGTGCGCCGCACGCACTTCGCGCGCGCCGGGATTGGCGGCCAGGAAGCGCGCCAGCACTTCGGCCACCTTGGCGTCGTCCTCGGTGACCTGGGCCAGGGTCAGCACCGCGATCTCGGAGCCGGGCTTGATCGCCAGCGCGGCCTGGGCCTCCTTCAGCGCCAAGGCGGCGTCGCCGCGCGCGTAGGCCGTTTGCGCCAGCACCACGTGGGCTTCGGCGGTGTCGCCGTAGGGCGCGAGCAGGCGTTCGAGCATCGCGGCGGCGGCCGGCTTGTCCTTGGCGCGCGCCAGGAATTGCTGGATCTGGAACATGGCCAGCCCGCGCGTGGCCGGCGTGGCCTGCTGCAGGCGGTGCTGGAAGATCGCCTCGGCTTCGGCCAGGTTGTCGGACAGGATCACGAAACCGAGGTAGTACTGGGCCGCCTCCTCGGAATCCGGCGCCAGCTCGCGCCACAGGCGGATCGCGGCCATCGATTCGCCGCCCTGCTTGGCCGCCAAGGCCATTTCGGCCGCGCGGCGCGCCAGGCGCGGGTCGCGCGTCTGCTGGGCCAGCGCCATCATGGTGACGTAGGGTCCCTGCCACCGGCCGTCGCGGAACTCGATCTCGGCCTTCATGATCTTGTACAAGAGATCGCTGCTGAGCGCGACGTTCGGCAGGGACTCGTCGGCCGCCGGCTCGTCGGCTGCGGACGCGGCTTGCTCGGCCTGCGGTTCCGGCTGGGCTTGCGGCACGGCGGCGGGCACGGGCGCAGGCGCGTGCGGCGCCGTGGCGCACGCCGACAGCAGGGCTGCGAGGGTTACAATAACGAAAGCGTTTTTCAAAGCAAGTCCAGAATGAAGCCGATGAATCCCGATTCTACGCCCAACCTTCCGGTCGCGTGCGGGGCCGCCATGCCAATTTACACGATTTTGCAAAACTCCCATGCCTGAACTGCCAGAAGTCGAAGTCACCCGGCGCGGCGTCGCCCCGCACCTCGAGGGACGCGTGGTCGACAGCGTGCTGATGCGCCGCAGCGGGCTGCGCTGGCCCTTCCCGCCCGCCTTGCCGACGCTGCTGGCCGGCCGCCGCATCCTCGGCACCGGCCGGCGCGGCAAATACCTGCTGATCCATTTCGAGCACGGCAGCCTGGTCATCCACCTCGGCATGTCCGGCCATTTGCGCATGCTGCCGCCCGGCGTCGAACCGAAGAAGCATGATCATTTTGATCTCGTGGTGCGCGAGGCCGACCAGCCATCCCGGCAACAGGTGTTGCGCCTGCACGACCCGCGCCGCTTCGGCGCGGTGCTCTGGCATGACCGCCAGGACGGCGAACTCGACGACCACCTGCTGCTGCGCGGGCTCGGCGTCGAGCCGCTCGAAGACGGCTTTTCCGGCGCCCTGCTGCATGGCGCGAGCCGCAAGCGCAGCGCGCCGATCAAGCAATTCCTGCTGGCCGGCGACGTGGTGGTCGGGGTCGGCAATATCTACGCCTGCGAGAGCCTGTTTCGCGCCGGGATTAATCCCAAGACATCGGCCGCGCGCATTTCGCGTGAGCGATATGACAAGCTGGCCGAGGCGATCCGCGCAATCCTGGCCGCCGCCATCGTGCAAGGCGGCAGCAGCTTGCGCGATTTTATTGGGGTGAATGGCCAATCGGGCTATTTCCAACAGACGTATTTCGTCTATGATCGTGCTGGCGTGCCATGCCGCAACTGCGGCGCGGCGATCCGCCAGATCAAGCAGGGACAGCGGTCCACGTTCTATTGCGTGAACTGCCAACGCTAGACTATCGACAACAACGAGAACAGCCGCTTCGGCCGAAGCGGCACGACGAGGCAAGGTGGGAGTATATGGTGCATGATTTCCAACAGTACAGCGCGTGGCGCCAGGGCGTGGTCAGCGCGCTCGAAGGCTACCAGAGCTGGGTCAACGCGGCCGAACTGACGGACGGCGCGACCGAGCAGCGCATCGCGCGCGCGCTGGCGCGGCTGGCCGACGATAAATTGTCGGTGGCCTTCGTGGCCGAGTTTTCGCGCGGGAAGTCGGAGCTCATCAACGCGATTTTCTTCGCCGATTACGGCCAGCGCATCCTGCCCTCGGCGGCCGGACGCACCACCATGTGCCCGACCGAGCTGATGTACGACCCGGCCTATCCGCCCTGCATCCGCCTGCTGCCGATCGAGACCCGCGCCGCGCAGCTGTCGACCAGCGACTACCGCGACGACGCGGCGGCCTGGACCGTGCTGCCGCTCGAACTCGATGCGCCCGAAGCGATGCACGAGACCTTCAAGCAGGTCAGCCGCACCAAGCACGTGCCGGTGGCCGAAGCCAAGCGCTACGGCCTGTACGACGAAGCCGATCCCGACATGGCGGCCACGCTGGACGACCACGGCCAGGTCGAGATTTCGCTGTGGCGCCACGCGATCATCAACTTCCCGCACCCGCTGCTGAAGCAGGGCCTGGTGATCCTCGACACCCCGGGCCTGAACGCGATCGGCACCGAGCCCGAGCTGACCCTGAACCTGATCCCGAACGCGCATGCGGTGCTGTTCATCCTGGCCGCCGAGACCGGCGTGACCAAGAGCGACATCGAAGTCTGGCGCACCCACATCGGCGCCGGCGCGGGCCGCGTGGTGGTGCTCAACAAGATCGACGCGATGTGGGACGAGCTGAAGACCGAGGCCGAGAACGACGCCGAGATCGAGCGCCAGCAAGTCAGCGTGGCCCATATGCTGGCGCTCGAGCCGCGCCAGGTGTATCCGGTGTCGGCCCAGAAGGCGCTGGTCGGCAAGATCAACGGCGACATGGCGCTGCTCGAAAAAAGCCGCCTCGGCGCGCTCGAAGCGGCCCTGTTCAACGAGCTGATCCCGGCCAAGAAGGACATCATCCGCAGCCAGCTGGCCGAGGACATGGCGGCGCTGGTCGGCGCCCAGCAGGCGATGCTGGGGGCGCGCCTGCGCGACATCGTCGAACAGCTGCAGGAACTCAAGAGCCTGCGCGGCAAGAACCAGAGCGTGATCGCGCACATGATGCGCCGCATCGCCGTCGAGAAGAAGGAATTCGACGGCAGCCTGTTCAAGTTGCAGGGCACCCGTTCGGTGTTTGCGCGCCTGTCGACCGAGCTGTACACCACGCTGGGCATGGACATCGTGCAGCAGGAAATCAACGCGGTGCGCGACGCCATGGTCGCCAGCCGCTTCGCCACCGGCATGCGCGGACCGGTCAAGGTCTTCTTCGACCAGGCGCGCGACAACCTGCAGCAATCGAACGCCAAGATCGCCGAAATCAGCGAGATGATGGAAACCATGTACCGCAAATTCTCGAGCGAGCACGGGCTCACGCTGACGGTGCCGATGACGCTCTCGCTCGACAAATACCGCGCGGAGCTCGATGCGATCGAGGCGGTCTACACCAAGCAGTTCGGCACCACCACCCTGATCATGAGCAGCCGCGGCACGCTGCTCGAGCGCTTCTTCGATTCGATCGCCTCGCGCGTGCGGCGCACCTACCGCGCGGCCAACGCCGACGTCGAAGCCTGGCTGCGCGTGATCATGGCGCCGCTCGAAGCGCAGATCCGCCAACACAAGGAGCAGCTCAAGCACCGGCTGGCGTCGATCCAGCGCATCCACGACGCCACCGACAGCCTGGAGCACAAAATCGGCTCGTTCGAAGCAAGCCAGAGCGACCTCGAGAAGGTCAAGGGTCGGCTCAACGAGCTGGCCGGCAAGGTGACGATCGCGATGCAGTCGGAATTGGCGGCGCTGGAAGCGGCTGCGTGAAGCGGCTGACCGAGTTCGAGCAGTTGGACGATCCGACGTTTTCCAGCGCCGTGATCGGCTGGCAGCGCAGCCACGGACGCCACGCGCTGCCGTGGCAAAACACGCGCGACGGCTACCGCATCTGGCTGTCGGAAATCATGCTGCAGCAAACCCAGGTGACGGCCGTGCTGGGCTACTACGCGCGCTTCCTCGAACGCTTCCCCACCCTCGCCGCGCTGGCCGAAGCGCCCTCGGAAGACGTGATGGCGCAGTGGAGCGGGCTCGGCTACTACACGCGGGCGCGCAACCTGCACGCCTGCGCCCAGCGCGTGTGCGCCGAGTATGGCGGCGTGTTCCCCGCCGATCCGGCGCTGCTGGCCGCGCTGCCCGGCATCGGGCGCTCGACGGCGGCGGCGATCGCCGCGTTTTCCAGCGGCCGGCGCGCGGCCATCCTCGACGGCAATGTGAAGCGGGTGTTTGCGCGGGTGTTCGGCATCGACGAGTATCCGGGCGCCAAGCCGGTCGAAGACGCGCTGTGGCGGCGCGCCGAAGCGCTGCTGCCGCAGGAGGGCATCGAAGCCTACACGCAGGGATTGATGGACCTGGGCGCGACCCTGTGCACGCGCGCCAAACCCGATTGCGCGCGCTGCCCGCTGCGCGAGCGCTGCGCCGCCTTCGCCAGCGGCCGCACCGAGGAACTGCCGGTGCGCAAGCCAAAGAAATCGATGCCGGAAAAGCAGGCCGCGATGCTGGTGATCATCGATCGCGGCCAGGTCTTGCTCGAGCAAAGGCCGCCGAGCGGGATCTGGGGCGGACTGCTGTCCTTGCCGGAAGTGGATGGCCATGCGCTGCGCGAGAGCGCGCCCGCGGTGGATGAACTGGACCGGGCCGCGGCGCGCTTCGGCACGGTCGACGAGCTGCAGGCGCTGCTGCCGCTGGTGCACGGGTTCACCCACTACAAGCTGCACATCACGCCGTACCGGATCGGGCTGGCGGCGCGCGCCGAGGCCGGCACCCGCTACGTGTGGTGGAACCTGGCCGGGATCGACAACGCGCCGCTGCCGGCACCGGTCAAGAAGCTGCTGCTGCAGCTGTCGGCCCCGGCCCTGTTCTGACTTAGAACGTGAGCTTGATACCGGTCTGGATGTCGAGGTCGCTCTTGCCGTTGGCCCAGGCGTTCATCCGCACGTCCTTGCCGTTCCTGGTGTAGGAAGCCAGGGCGTACAGGTTGGTGCGCTTGGACAGCGGCTAGATGTACTGCTGGCGGCCGAGTCGGATAGCGCCGAAGCCGCCTTTCAGGCCGGCCCACGATTGACGGCCGAACAAGCGGCCGCCGTACGACAGGTTGCCGTCGTCGGCGGTATAGCCGCTTTCCAGGGTGAAGATCGCCGACAGGCCGTCGCCCAGGTCTTCGCTGCCGCGGAAACCAAGCCGGCTGCCGCTGGTCTGGCCGGAGTTCACCGAATATTTCGTGGTGGCGCCGGTGGCGATGCTGCCGTTCTTGCCGTGGTCATAATCGACGCCCATGTCCAGCAGGCCGTAGATCGTGACGTTCGATTGGGCCGAGGCGGCGCCGGCCACGACGCTCAGTGCAACGAGCGCACAAAGTGATTTCTTCATTGTTCCAATTCCCCTGTGTTGACTTTGCTTGATGCGGCGCCGGATGCGCCGTTCAAGACTTCGATGTCGCGATGCCGTTGACTGTGTCATTGCGCGGCTTAAGCTGAGCAGGATAGGTGCCAGTTTGAATTCATTAATCTTGTATTCAAAATTCAGTTATTAGTTGCTCTTGTTATATTTTGGTGCATTTCGCGCTGATTTTTGGTGCGTACGTAAAGCAATTCGAGGCCGAAATGCGACACCTGTCGGTGGCATGCTACTTGCAAAAGAGGGCAGATCGCCCGACAATTGGCACAATGAATACATTATTCAAAACTTGGATGCCGATTGCCAAACCGATGTCCCGCGCAGTCCTGGCGCATCGACCCAAGCCTGATCAGCATGCACTAGCATAGGAGTCACCACAGGATATGGACGACAACCAGTTCCGCGCGCCCGCCCCTATCCTGGCGCTCGAACCGCCGACACCGGCCTCACCTTCGACGATACGACTCAGAAAATTCATGACCTCACATTACATCGACCTCTTCAGCGATACCCAAACCCGCCCGACGCAGGGCATGCGCGCCGCCATGGCCCAGGCCCTGGTCGGCGACGAACAATCGGACGACGACCCGACCACGCTCACGCTGTGCGAGAAAGTCGCCGAGCTGCTGGGCCAGGAGGCCGGCGTGTTCATGCCCTCCGGTACCATGTGCAACCTGACGGCGATCCTGACCCACACCCGCCCGGGCGACGAAGTCATTTGCGACCACCAATCGCATATCTACTGCACCGAGGCGGGCGGCGCGGCGGCGCTGGCCGGCGTGTCGGTCTGGCCGCTGCAGTCGCCGCATGGCATCTTCGACGTGCAGCAGGTGCACGAGGCAGTGCGGCCACGCACCCGCACCGCGCCCCGCACGCGCCTGCTCACGCTCGAGCAGAGCACGAACTTTTCCGGCGGCGCGATCTGGCCCTTGCCGCAGTTGCGCGAGGTACGCGATGCGGCCCGCTCGCATGGCCTGAAATGCCATATGGACGGCGCACGCCTGCTGAACGCGAGCGCGGCCACCGGCATCGCGCCGGCCGAGTATGCAAGCGGCTGGGACAGCGTCTGGATCGCCCTCAGCAAGGGCCTGGGCTGCCCGGTCGGCGCGGTGCTGTGCGGCAGCGCCGAGTTCATCCACGAAGCCTGGCAATGGAAGTACCGCCTCGGCGGCGCGATGCGGCAATCGGGCGTGCTGGCCGCGGCCGGCCTGTATGCGCTGGAGCACCATCTGCCGCAGCTCGAGACCGACAATATCAACGCGCAATCGATCTGGACCACGCTGTCGGCCTGCGACCTGTTCCGCTTCGATCCGCCGCGGCCGAGTTCGAACATCCTGCGCTTTACCTTTGCCTCGGAGCTGATCGAGGCCGATGCCTACGCCAAGGCCTGCCTGGCCGAAGGCGTGCGCCTGCGTGCGATCGGCGGCAATTTCATCCGCGCCACCACCCATCTCGACGTCAGCCCGCAAGAGGCCGAGACCGCGGCGCGCACCATGCTGTCGGTCGCGCAGCGGATGGCGAAGCGCGCATGAAGCCGTCGACCACAGACAGCGCCTTCGTGCTCGAAGAGGCGACGATCGACAGCATCCGCGCCGCCTTCGCCAACAACACGCTGAGCTGCGCCGCGCTGGTCCAGGCTTACCTCGCGCGCATCGAGGCGTATGACCGGCAGGGCCCGGCGCTGCATGCGATCATCAGCGTCAATCCGGACGCCTTGCGCATTGCGGCGGAAAAGGACCGGCGGTACGCGGCCGGTCTGGCCTCGCTCGATTTCCTGCATTGCATTCCGGTCATCCTGAAAGACAATTTCAACACCGTCGACCTGCCGACCTCGGGTGCGAACCTGGCGATGCAGGACTCGGTCGCGCCGGCCGATGCCTTCACCGTGAAGAAGCTGCGCGATGCCGGCGCGATCATCCTCGCCAAGGCCAATCTGCACGAGTTCGCGCGCGCCGGCCTGTCGGTCAGCAGTCTCGGCGGCCAGGCCTTGAACCCCTACGACTTGACGCGCACGCCCGGCGGCTCCAGCGGCGGCACCGGCGCGGCGATCGCGGCCAATTTCGGCACCGTGGGTACCGGCACCGACACCGGCCAGTCGATCCGCTCGCCGGCATCGGCCAACAGCCTGGTCGGCGTGCGCCCTACCCGCGGGCTGATCAGCCGCGCCGGCGTGATCCCCTGCAGCTTCACGCAAGATGAACTTGGCCCGATCGCGCGCACCGTGCGCGATGCGGCGCAATTGCTCGATGTGATGGTGGGCTACGATCCGCAGGATCCGATCACCGCGTTCGGCGTCGGCAGGCGTCCCGCGAGTTATGCGGCGGGCCTCGATGCGCATGCCTTGCAAGGCGCGCGCATCGGCGTGATGAGCAATCTGTATGGCACGGAAGCGCGCCATGCCGAGGTCAATCAGGTGATGGAGCGGGTGATCGGCACGATGGAGGCCGAAGGCGCGGCCATCGTGCACTTCGCCCTGCCGGCGTATGAGCAGCTGGCGCCGACCATCGCCACCGATCGCTGGGAGGCGCGCGCGGCCATGGACCGGTATTTTGCGGAATTGGGTCCGGCGGCGCCGGTGTCGAGTTTCCGGCAACTGGTGGACGGCAAGAGCGCCCTGCCGCAGGTGCAAACGATTCTGGAAGCCGAAATCGCGGAAGAAGACGGCTTGAACAATCCGGTCTACAAGGAGCGCATGCTGAGCCGCGACCGGCTGCGGCTGGCGGTGTCCGCGAAGATGGCGGAGCTCGGGATCGACGCGATCCTGTACCCGCAGCAGCGGATCCTCGTGGTGCCGGCCGGCGAGAGCGAGCAGCGCGAGCGCAATGGTGCGCTGTCGCACGGTACGGGGTTCCCGGCGGTCGCATTCCCGGGCGGCTTCTCGGCGCCCACCGCGAGCGCGCCGCTGGGGGTGCCGATCGGCGCCGAGTTACTCGGGCGCGATTACAGCGAAGCGCAGTTGCTGTCGCTGGCGTACGCGGTCGAGCAGGCGGCCAATGCGCGCAAGCCGCCGCTCAGCGTGCCGCCGCTGAAGTAAGCCACGGCACCGCCATCAAACACCGTCGTTCCCGGGCTCGGCGCCCCCCTTAGCGGGAACCCATGCTGAGTTTGAATTCCTCCACGCTATGGGGGGAACGCATGCGTTCCCGCCAAGGGGGGCGCCGAGCCCGGGAACGACGGATTAGAGGCCGACCGGGTAGCCGTCCTTGCGATGGTCGGATGCCGCCACATAGGCGCCATTCGGCATGCGCATCGCCGCCTGGGCGCTGCCGAACTCGACGTCGAAACGCTCCGCCACCGTCACCGGATGGCCACGCGCGATCAAGCCTTCGATCGTGGCTCGCGGCATATTCCATTCGACCGCGACGCCGTGGTTGTCGTCGAGCACGCGGAAGCGCGGCGCGTCGCTGGCCGACTGCGGATTCAACCCATGATCGACCATGCGCGAGAGCATCTGCATATGGCCCTGCGCTTGCATCGATCCGCCCATCACGCCGAAACTCATCAGCGGCTTGCCCTGCCGGGTCACGAAGCCGGGGATGATGGTATGGAACGGACGCTTGCCCGGCGCCACTTCGTTCAAATGGCCCTCGCGCAGGTTGAAGCCCCAGCCGCGGTTCTGCAGGGCGATGCCGGTATTCGGCACCACCACGCCCGAGCCGAAGCCCTTGAAATTGGACTGGATGAAGGACACCATCATGCCCTTGCTGTCGGCGGTCGAGAGGTACACCGTGCCGCCGCTGTGCGGTTCGCCGTGGCGCACCGGCGCCGCGCGCTCGAGGTCGATCAGCTTGGCGCGCTTGGCCAGGTAGGTCTTGTTCAGCAGGTCGGACGCCTTCACGTCGGTCATGTGATCGACGTCGCCCACGTATTCGTACAGGTCGGCGAAGGCCAGCTTCATGGCTTCGATCTTCAGGTGCATGATGGGCGCGCCGTCCGGGTCCATGCTCTTCAGGTCGAAATTCTCCAGCATGCCGAGCGCCATCTGCGCGGCGATGCCCTGGCCGTTCGGCCCGATCTCATGCAGTTCGACGTCGCGGTAGCTGATGCTGATCGGCTCGACCCACTCGGACTCGTGGGCGGCGAGGTCGGCTTCGGTCAGCGCGCCGCCGGTCGTGCGCGCATGCTCGGCGATCGCGCGGGCCAGTTCGCCCTTGTAGAAATCGTCACCCTTGCTGCGCGCGATACGCTCGAGCGTGTCGGCCTGGCCGGGACAGATGAAGCGCTCGCCTTGCAGCGGCGCGCGTCCGTTGGGCGCGAACGCCTCGCGGTAGCCGGGCTGGACGATCAGTTCGTCGACCTGCTTCTGCCATTGGTTGTGGACATTGTGCGAGACCGGGTAGCCCTTGCCCGCATAGTGGATCGCCGGCCCGAACAGGTCTTCGAACGGCAGGCTGCCGAAACGCTCCCACACGGTGCGCCATGCGGCCACGGTGCCCGGCACGGTGACCGAATCCCAGCCGCGCTTCGGCATCTCCTTGTATTTCGAAAAATACGCGCGGGTCCAGGCGGCCGGCGCGCGGCCCGAACCGTTCAGGCCGTGCAGCTTCTCGCCATCCCAGATCAGCGCGAACACGTCGCCGCCGATGCCGTTGTTGCAGGGCTCGACCACGGTCAGCGCGATCGCCGTGGCCAGCGCCGCGTCGACTGCATTGCCGCCGCGCAGCAGCATCTGCAGGCCGGCCGACGACGCCAGCGGCTGCGAGGTGGTCACGACGTTGTCGGCGACCAGCGGCAGGCGCTGCGAGGTATAAGGATAGTCCCAGAAAGTATCGTGCTTCAATTCCATATTATCTCGATGTAAAAAAAATGAGGGGGTGTTTATTTGTGGCGCGGGTCGAAGGCGTCGCGCAAGCCGTCGCCCAACAGGTTGAGCGACACCACCAGCAGGAAGATCGACAGGCCCGGCCAGATCGCCATCCAGGGCGCGCTGTCGACATAGTTTTTCGCGGTATTGAGCATGCTGCCCCAGCTCGGCGCCGGCGGCTGCTGGCCCAGGCCGAGGAAGGACAGGCTGGCCTCGGCGATGATCGCGGCCGCGATCGCCAGCGTCGATTGCACGATCAGCGGCGGCAGCACATTCGGCAGCACGTGCCGGAACGCGATGCGCCAGTGCGGATTGCCGACCGCGCGCGCCGCTTCGATGTAATCCTCGACCTTCACCGTCAGCACTTGCGCACGGGTCAGGCGGATGAACACCGGGGTCGCCGACACGCCGAGCGCGATCATCACGTTGGTCAGGTTCGGCCCGAGGAAGGCCGCCATCGTGATCGCCAGGATCAGGAAGGGTACCGCCAGCATGGCGTCGGTCAGGCGCGAGACGATGCCGTCGGTCCAGCCGCCGACGTAGCCGGCCAGCAGGCCGATCGGCACGCCCAGCAGCATCGAAATGCAGACCGAGGAGAAGCCGACCAGCAGCGAGGCGCGCGAGCCCCAGACCACGCGCGAGAACACGTCGCGGCCCAGTTCATCGGTGCCGAACAGGAAAGCCGACGAAGGCGCCTTGCGCACCGCGCTCCAGCTCGTGGCCAAGGGGTCGTTGGGCGCGATCCAGGCCGCGCACAAGGCGATCAGGATGAATGCCAGCACCACGCACAAGCCGACCATCGCGCCGCGCCGGCGCACCAGGCGGCGCCAGGCGCGCTGCGCCGGCGTCATTTCACGCGGCGTGGCCGCCGGCGTGGCCGCGGCGCCGCCGACGGCCGCCACTCCAGTATCGATCAGTTTCATGAATTAGCCCCGCAGACGTGGATTGACGAAGAAATAAGCGAAGTCCGCGAGCAGGTTCAACATGATGTACACCGTCGACGTAAACAGCACCACCCCTTGCACGACAGCATAATCGCGGTTGAACACCGCATCGACGATCAGCTTGCCGAAACCGGGAATCGAAAACACCTGCTCGGTCAACACCGCACCCGACAGCAGGGAGCCGAATTCCAGCGCGCCCAGGGTGATGATCGGGGTCAGCGCATTGCGCAGCGCGTGTTTCAGCACCACGGTGCGCTCGTTGAGGCCCTTGGCGCGCGCGGTACGCACATAATCGGCGCTCAAGACTTGCAGCATCGCGCTGCGGGTGTGGCGCATCAGCACCGCGGCAATCGCATTGCCGAGCACGAAGGCCGGCATGATCATCGCCGCCAGGTTGCCGCGCAAGTCTTCGAACGGACTGACATAGCCGGACGCCGGCAGCCAGCCGAGGTTGACCGAGAACAGCAGGATCAGCAGGATGCCGAGCCAGAAATTCGGCGTCGACAAGCCCCACAGCGCGATCGCGTTGGCCAGGTAATCCCAGACCGAATTCTTGGCCACGGCCGAGACGATGCCGGCCGTGATGCCGATGATCAGGGCGATGAACATCGACAGCGCGGCCAGTTCCGCGGTGACCGGCATTTTTTCCTTGATCAGGTCGAGCACGGGGCTGTGGATGCGCATCGACTCGCCGAGGTCGCCGTGCATGACGTCGCCGATCCAGTAGCCGTAGCGCACCGGCAGCGGTGCGTCGAGGTGCATTTTTTGGTGCAGATAGGCCACCACGTTCGGGTCCTGGTCTTCACCGGCCAGTACGACGGCCGGATCGCCGGGAAGCAGTTGCTGCAGGCAGAAGATGATGATCGAGACGAGAAAGATCGTCGGGATCACCGCAGCGAGCCGTTTGATAAAGTAAGCGAGCATGAATGAGTTTTCGAATCGATAGGGAGACAATACAGCGCGGGTGCCGGCAGCGCGGCGGCGAGGCCGGCACGATCAGCCTTACATCTGCAGGCCTTGCACGCGGATCAGGCCGTCGGGAATGGTGCGCAGGCCGGTCAGCTTCTTGTTATAGGCCCACAGCCAGTCGCGGTGGTACAGATACACGATGGAGCGGTCGGCCAGCACGACGTCGGCGATCTGGTCGTACAGCTTGCGGCGCTGCGCCGGGTCGACCGTGGCGCGCGCCTCGTTCAGCAGGGCGTCGACCTTGGGATTGCAGTAGCCGGGATAATTCATCGACTGCTTGCAACCGTAGAAGGTGTACAGGTTACCGTCCGGATCCGGACGCCCGCTCCAGTTCTTCACGTAGGCCTGGTACTGCCCCGAATCGGCATATTGGTAGGTGGTGGCAAACTCGGTCGACTGGATCTTGATGTCGAAGCCGGCTTCCTTCGCCATCGCCTGCACCACCTGCGCGACTTTCTGGCCGTCCGAGTTGGTCGGCGTCATCAGCGAGAAGGTCGGGTTGGTCACGCCCGCCTCTTTCAGCAGCGCCTTGGCACGCGCGATATTGCGGGCCGGGATAGGATGGCTCTTGGCGTAGAACGGGTTGCTGGGCGGCACGCCCTGGTTGCCGGGCGCTCCCTGACCGTCGGCGGCCACTTGTACGATGCCGGCGCGGTCGAGCGACAGTTCGAACGCTTCGCGCACGCGCGGATCGCGCCCGAGCGGATTGTTCTTCGCATTCTCGCCCTTGCCGGTATTGATCGTGATGCCCACGTAACCGAGTTCGGGGAAGCGCGCCAGCGCGAATTTGTTTTCCGCTTTCAAGGCCGCGACGTCGGAGGTGGCCATCCGCTCGATGATGTCGAGCTGTCCCGAGCGCAAGTTCGCCAGCCGCACGGTGGCGTCGACGATCGGCTGGTAAATCACTTTATCGAAATGGATGGCGCTCTTGTTCCAGTAACCGGCATAGCGCTCGAGCACGATGTGGTCCTGCGCCACGCGCTCCTTGAATTTGAAGGGGCCCGAGCACACCGGATTGCTGCCGAAGCCGTTCGGATTGGCCTTGACGGCCTTGGGCGAGACCATCATGCCGGCGCGGTCGGCCAGGATGCTGAGCAAGGGCGCGAACGGGGTGGCCAGCACCAGCTTGACGGTATGGGCGTCGACCACCTGGATGCTCTCGACCGGCGCCATTTCGCCTTTGCGGCTCGAACCGGGCAGGCTCTTGGCGCGCTCGAGATTGAACTTGACCGCGGCCGCGTCGAATTTTTCGCCATCGTGGAAGGTGACGCCCTCGCGCAATTTCAGGGTCAGCACCTTGTTGTCGGGCGACCATTGGTACGAGGTCGCCAGTTGCGGCACGATGTTCAGTTTTTCATCGATGTCGACCAGCTTGTCGCACATCGAGGCGAACACAAAGCGGCCGACCATGCTGCGCGCCAGGGTCGGGTCGAGCGTATCGGGGTCTTCGGCCAGGCCGATCCGCAGGGTCTGGGCGCCGGCGGCGGTCATCGCGCTCAGCGCGAGCGTGGCGGCCAGCACGCGCGGGGCGGCGGAGAAACAAGAGCGAATAAATGTGCGCATGGGACTATCTCTCAGTTGAATGGATTGTGGGGTCAGGCAGTGGCCGGATTCTTGGGCAAGAATGCCGCCTGCAGTTGTTCGAGGCGCGGATTGGGCGCGCGCACGACGGTGGTCGGCTGCAAGGCCGGCGGCAAGGCAATCTCGCGCCAGAAGTGGCAGGCCACGGTATGGCCGGGCTCGCCGCTGAGCACCGGCGCCTCTTCGGCGCAGCGCTGCTTGGCATGCGGGCAGCGGGTGTGGAAGCGGCAGCCCGATGGCGGAGAAATCGGGTTCGGCACGTCGCCCTGCAACAGCTCGCGGGTCAGCACCCGGCCCGGCTCCGGCAAGGGAATCGCCGACAGCAGCGCGTGCGTGTACGGGTGGCGCGGACGCGAGAACAGATTGTCTTTTTCCGCGTATTCGACGATCTGGCCGAGGTACATCACCGCGACGTGCGAGGAGATGTGCTTGACCACCGCCAGGTCGTGCGCGATGAACACGTAGGTCAGGCCGAGGCGGCGCTGGATGTCCTGCAACAGGTTCACCACTTGCGCCTGGATCGACACATCGAGCGCCGACACCGGCTCGTCGCAAACGATCAGGCGCGGCTCGACCGCCAGCGCGCGCGCGATCCCGATGCGCTGGCGCTGGCCGCCCGAAAATTCATGCGGGTAGCGCTGCAGGTATTGCGGCGCCAGGCCGACCAGGTCGAGCAGCTCGACCGCGCGCTCGCGCCGCCGGCCCGCGGCCAGGCCGTGCAGTTGCATCGGCTCGGTCAGGGTCTGCTCGACCGTCATGCGCGGATTGAGCGAGGAATAGGGATCCTGGAAGATCATCTGCAGCTCGCGGCGCTGCGCGCGCATCATGGCTTCCGGCAGGATCGACAGGTGCTTGCCGTTGAACCAGACCTGGCCGGAAGTCGGTTCCAGCAGGCGCAACAGCAAGCGTCCGACGGTCGATTTGCCGCAGCCGGATTCGCCGACCACGGCCATGGTTTCGCCGGCCGACAGTTTGAAACTGACGCCGTCAACCGCGTGCACCACCGCACGCTCGCCGCCGAACAGGCCGCGCGGCAGCGGGAAATGTTTGACCAGGTTATCGACCTGCAGTAAGGGTGCCTTGGGCATGGTCGGATTCGGGTTGATATCGCGCGGGGCCATCATGCTGCCTGCTCCCATGCCAGCGGCGCTTTCCAGCAGGCGGCGAAATGGCCGGGCACCTGTTCGGTCAAGGGCGGCGCGGCCGTCTCGCAATGGGCGTCGGCAAACGGGCAGCGCGGCGCAAAGCGGCAGCCCGCCATCACCGTCATCGGCGTCGGCACCTGGCCTTCGATCGCGGCCAGCCGGGTTTGCGCGAGGTGCAGCTTGGGGATCGACCCGAGCAGGCCGATGGTGTAGGGATGCTGCGGTTCGGCGAACAGCCGTTCGACGCTGGCGCGCTCGACCACGCGGCCGGCATACATGACCGCGACTTCATCGGCCAGTTCCGCGATCACGCCCAGATCGTGGGTGATCAGGATGATGGCGGTGCCGGTATCGGCGCGCAGGGCGCGCATCAATTCCAGCACCTGCGCCTGGATCGTGACGTCGAGCGCGGTGGTCGGCTCGTCGGCGATCAGCAGGCGCGGCTCGCAGGCCAGCGCCATCGCGATCATCACGCGCTGGCGCATGCCGCCCGACATCTTGTGCGGATAGACGTCGATGCGCTTCTCGGGCGACGGAATACGCACCCGGCGCAGCATCTCGATCGCATGTTCGCGCGCTTCGGCGCGGCTCATGTCCCGATGGCAGCGGATCGCCTCGATCAGTTGGTCGCCGACCGTGAAGGCCGGATTCAGGGACGTCATCGGTTCCTGGAAAATCATGGCGAGGCGGTTGCCGCGCATGGCGCGCAGCGCCGACTCCGGCAGCGTGGCCAGGTCCACGCCATCGAAGCGGATCGAGCCGGAGGCGATCCGCCCCTGCCCCTTCGGCAGCAGGCCCATGATCGACAGCGAGGTCACACTTTTACCGCAGCCGGATTCGCCGACGATGCCCAGCGTATGTCCAGCCTCCACCGAAAAACTGATGCTGTCGATGGCGGTAAATTCGCCGCCTTCGACTTTGAAACAGCTTGTCAGATCTTGCACTTCCAACAATGCACTCATGCGATGAACTACCTTATGCTGAGCGACGCAGGCGCCGCCCGAGTTGACGATCAAAGCGCACCGCCTGCGCCGACTGTCCAGGCCGGTGCACTTCCCTTCATGTGCGCCTTTTTTTGCACCAAAATGGTGCGTTAGCGCCCCTATTTACGATTGAATTCAATATTCAATCTCCTTCAAAGCAAGTTCCAGGCCAAGGGTCGATCCGCCGGCTTATGCCGCCTGGCGCAGGGAGGGGTCTTCTTGTTCGCCGACAGGCAGTCCATCGCGGCCAGCCGCTGGTGGCGCGCGAAGGTGTTCTCCAGGCCCTCGCCCAAGATCATGTCGAGCGCTTCGTGCAGGCCGTACAGCAGCTTGGTGTTCGGCGTGTACGGCCGGTAGCCGCTCTGGTTCATGGCGATGATCTCGGTCCAGTCCCAGAATGCGCGCGGCAGAACACAGGGAGGCCGAGTATTGGAAAGAAGGCGCGCGCAGCCGTACCGGCTGAGGCACGGGGCGGAGAGTCGGAATGCGGGAAGACGCGCGGAATCGGCCCGGACGGGCCGCTCCTTATTGCGCGCTCAGCGGCAGGGGTTCGCCGGTCAGCGTGGCCGGGTTGACCAGCACCGCGTCGCGCTTGTCGAGCAGGTGGCGGCGCAGGATGTCGGCCAGGCGGTCGCCGTCGCGCGCTTCCAGCGCCTTGATCATGTCGTCGTGATCCTGCGCGGCGCGGTCCCATTTTCCGTGATCGAAATTGGAGCGGAACCGCAAAGCCTGCAGCCGGCGGTTCAAGGACAGATAGGTTTGCGTCAGCACCGAATTACGCGCCGATTCGATGATCTTGCTGTGGATCGCCTGGTTGCGGCTGTAATAGCCGGGCAAGTCCTCTTTGGCCTTGCAGGCCAGCATGGTGTAGTGCAGCGCCTTGATTTCCGCCACTTCCAGCGGCGTGATGCGCTCGCAGGCCAATTGGCCCGACAGCGCTTCCAGCCCGCTCATCAGCTCGAAGGTCTCCCAGATCTCGACCTCGGACAGCTTGGACACCGAGGCGCCGCGGTTCGGCGCGATCTCGATCAGGCCCTCGGCCGCGAGCACTTTCAGCGCTTCGCGCAAGGGCGTGCGCGAGATGCCCAGCGTGCCGCACAACTCGCGCTCGTTGAGCTTGGTCCCGGGCGCCAGGACCGCTTCGACGATCAAATTGCGCAGGTGCTCGACGACCGTGTCATGCAGCCGGGGCCGTTCCAGCTTGGGGATGATCGAACCCGCTTGCGGCTCCGCGAGGCCCTCCAGCCGCAATTTTGCATTTTGCATTAATTTCCTTAAAACATTCTGAGTCGTGGCAGTGCCTGGATCGGGCCTGCCCCTATGATTCCAATGGTAAATGGGTATTTTGACGAGCGAATGGCGCTTACCGCGGTTTTAAGCATGCAAACAGTAAGTGTTTGCATTATAGACTTGACGGCACCGGCCCCGCAAATGCGGAGCGCGCCCGAATGGTTTTACAGCTCGTCGATCGAGAAGATGCGGCGGTATTCGCGCAAGGCGTAACGGTCGGTCATGCCGGCGATGTAATCGGCGATCTTGCGCGCCTGCCGGGTCAACTCGCCGGACTGGTCCTGGTAATCGGGAGGCAACAGCACCGGGTCGGCCATGAAGGCGTCGAACAGCTCGCGCACGATGCGGCTCGCTTTCACCCGCATCCGGTTGACCTGGTAATGGCGGTACAGATTGGCGTGCAGGAAGCGCTTGAGCGCCGTGGTCTCGGCCCGCATCGCGTCGGAAAAGCGGATCAGCGGCGCACTGGCGCGCACCGCGTCCACGCTGCCCGGATTGGCCGCGGCGATCCGCTCCGACGAGGTGGCGACCACGTC